>NZ_JBKEAE010000161.1:0-34442 GCF_047971885.1 Tropicimonas sp.
ACGTGCTAGCATTGGGCATTCAAATGGGAGACCGCCATGCGGCATGTCTTTCTGCTAGCTCTTCCCGCCCTTCCGATGGCCTGACAGCCGACCCCGGACATGGTGGCGAGCCTGCAGCTGATGGGCGGCAACCGTGACCCGGCCGATCAGTGCCGGCGTGTGGGAGAGAACGCATATACCAACCAGTTTCTCGGCGATGCCTCCGATCTCGTTGCCTGCCCGTCCGACTACGAGGGTGCCGGCGTTTTCGTGACCGAGACGGGCGCAATCGAGGTTGACCGGATCGGCGGCCACATTCTCTATACGGTGCCGACGCGATGAAAGCGGTAATTGTCCTGACCGGCCTCGCCCTCCTTGCGGCCTGCGCTTCCGAGGGCATTGGCGAACTGGCCATGCTCGGCCCCTACCGCGATGCGGAGGACGAGTGCCGCTGGGTCTCGCCCACCGAAGCGACGACAGCATTCATGAGCACCGAGGCCGATCTGGTCGCCTGCCCAAGAGGATACGAGGGAACCGGAACCCTGGTGAGCGAACGGAAGGCCGAGGCCGTAGGCAGCGCGGCGCGCCACACCCTGTTTCTCGTGCCGCATCGCTGATGCGAGCGGCCACGAGGACCGACCACTCACGATAGTCGACAGTGCGGGACTTTTCCGACATTGGCTGCTTTGCGATGTCAGGCCCGGCTACCGTTGGTCGCTATGGGCTCAATGCAGTCTTGCGGCGGCGATCATGCGTCACGCCTCAGGCCCCCGGGTTGAAACAGGTGTGGGTAAAGTGACGGCTACGGTTGGTCGACCAGCCGGCCCCACAGGTCGTAATCGCTCGCCTCGTCCACCTCGACGGTGACGATCTGGCCGGTTTCGAGCGCCGCATGGCCTTCGTCGATAAAGAGGTTGCCGTCGATTTCCGGTGCATCGGCCATGGTGCGGCAGGTGGCGGCGTCGTTTTCGACCAGATCGACGATGACCTTCATCCGCCGGCCAACCTTTGCGGCAAGCCGGGCCTGCGAAATGCCCTGCGCCTTTTCCATGAAACGCTCCCAGCGCTCGTGTTTGACCTCTTCGGGGAGGTGACCGGGAAGGTTGCCAGAGCGCGCGCCGGCGACGTTCTCGTATTTGAAACAGCCCACGCGGTCGAGCTGCGCCTCGTCCATCCAGTCGAGCAGGGTCCGGAACTCGTCCTCGGTCTCGCCGGGGAAGCCGACGATGAAGGTCGAGCGCAGCGTCAGGTCGGGGCAGAGGGCGCGCCAGGCAGCTATCTCGTCGAGTGTCCGGGCCGCTGCCGCCGGTCGGGCCATGCGTTTGAGCGTATCGGGATGGGCATGCTGGAACGGGATGTCGAGATAGGGCAGCACCCGCCCCTCGGCCATCAGCGGGATCAACTCGCGCACATGCGGATAGGGATAGACGTAGTGCAGCCGCACCCAGGCACCCAGCCCGCCGAGTTCGCGCGCCAGATCGGTGATGTGGCTGCGCACCTCGGCGCCCTTCCACGGGTGGCTGTCGTGCCTGCGATCGACGCCATAGGCCGAGGTGTCCTGGCTGATGATCAGCAACTCCCGCACCCCGCTTTCGACCAGCTTCTCGGCCTCGCGCAGGATGGCATGAGCCGGCCGGCTGACCAGTTTTCCCCGCATGTCGGGGATGATGCAGAACCTGCACCTGTGGTTGCAGCCTTCGGAAATCTTCAGATAGGAATAGTGTCGCGGCGTGAGCTTCACCCCGCTGGCCGGCATCAGGTCGATGAACGGGTCCGGATCGGGCGGAACGGCGGCATGCACAGCGTCGAGCACCTGCTCGTACTGGTGTGGGCCGGTCACTGCCAGTACTCGGGGATGTACGCCGGTAATGAACTCGGGGTCGGCGCCGAGGCATCCCGTCACCAGCACCCTGCCGTTTTCGGCCAGTGCCTCGCCGATGGCCTCAAGGCTTTCGGCCTTGGCCGAATCGAGAAAGCCGCAGGTATTGACGATCACCGCATCCGCCCCGGCGTAATCGGTCGATATGCCGTAGCCTTCGGCCCGCAGCCGGGTCAGGATACGTTCGCTGTCGACCAGCGCCTTGGGGCAGCCGAGCGAGACCATGCCAATGGTCGGCTGGCCGGGACGAACGGATTCGCTTACCCGCGCACGGGCGAGATCGGGGCGGAGATCGGGCGGGTTCTGCGACATGGGCGGCTCATTATTCGGGATCGCCCCGCTTGGAAAGCCCCGTATCGCCCGCGCGATCAACCGGCCGCTCAGTCGCCATCCGCCGCGCTGAAGCCGGTTTCGACACCAAGTTCCGGGCCGATCTCGCCGTTGAGAAGTTGCTGAAGCTCGCGCACCAGCGTCTGCGCGGCCTCGACGCGGATGCGGCTCGACGGTGTGCTGACCTCCTCGGCAAGCGGCTGGTCGAGCGTTTCGAGCCGCGCTTCGGCCCGTGCGGCGGTCATGTCGAACCGGGTGCGCAGATCGGGCTTCAGCGCGGGGCCGAAGGCCGTGTCGAAAAGCTCGGTGATGCCGCGCAATTGTGCCGCCGCGATTTCCGCCGACAGCCCCGACCGCCAGGCCTCGGCGCGGCGCGGGTAGCTGCGTTCGTAGGTACCGAGCGGCCGGCCCAGCCGGTAATCGGCCACCCGCGTCAGAGCAAAATCGGCGGCGGTGAACAGGGTTCGGGTGACCTCTTCTTCGCTCAGGTAGATCGGATTGTCCGGCCCGGCGGCCCGCATCAGCGCCGCCCAGCCGTCGGGTGCGAACCATGCCGCGTACAGATCGCCGGCCATGCCATCCAGATGGGCGGAGATGCCGATGATGGCCGGGCAGGGCGTGGCATCGGTATGAAGCAGCCGCTCCAGCGCGGGAAGCCCCTGAGCGGCGGCCGAGCCGGCCGCGATGGTGGCGGGATCGGCCTGTGCCTCGGCCGGCTGCTGCGACAGGGCATCAAGCGCGCGGCCGACGATGTTCTTCTTGTCCGGCCAGAAATTCACCGACAATGCTGCGCCGAGCTGTTCGACCGGCCCGAACTGGTAGCTGTCGAGCGGTGCCCAGGCGTGCCACGCGTCGCGGAAGGCGGTTTCGAGGGCGCTCTGCCCGCCCGTGCCGGCGCAATATCCGCGCGCTGTGTCTTCCAGCGTTGCCGCTGCATCGCGGAACGCGCCGAATTGTGTTTCGAGCACGGTCAGCGCGCGCGTGCGTATGGCGTCGTGATCGGTGCTGACGGACGATTGCGCTGTGGCCCCGGTAGCGAGGGCGCAGGAAAGGGCGAGAGGCAGCAATGGACGGGGGATCATGTGGGCTTTCGGAGATCGGGGGCGCGGGGGCGGGTGCTGGCGGGGCCGGAGCAGCGGGCTGGCAGGCGCAGCATGAAACCCGGCACGCCGGGATACAAGCCCCATTCACGCGGACTTGGCCCTGCCGGCGCGGCGGTGCATAAGCGCAGGCAATGCGACGATCGGGAGTGATGAAGGTGACGCTGGAATGCTTCAAGAGCTACGATGTGCGGGGACGGATCGGGACCGAGCTGGATGAGGCGACCTATCGCGCCATCGGCCGGGCCTTTGCCGACGTGATGCAGCCCGGCCGGGTGGTGCTGGGCCGCGATATCCGCGCGACCTCGGAAGCGTTTGCGGCGGCGCTCGCCGACGGGCTGCTGGAAAGCGGGGTCGATGTGCTCGACATCGGGCTCTGCGGCACCGAGGAGGTCTATTTCGCCACCGATCATTACGCTGCGGGCGGCGGGCTGATGGTGACGGCGTCGCATAACCCGGTCGACTACAACGGGCTCAAGCTGGTCGGTCCCGGCGCCCGCCCGATCCCGGCTGAGGGCGCATTCCGCCAGATACGCGACCGGGTGGTCCAGGGGATCGACGCGGCGCCCGGCCCGCGCGGCAGCCTGCAACGAGCCGACCCGCGCCCGGCCTATGTGGAGCGGCTGCTGTCCTTTGTCGATCCGGGCGCCATGGGCGCGATGACGGTTCTGGCGAATGCGGGAAACGGCGCCGCCGGTCCGACCTTCGACGCCATCGCGCGTGCGCTTGCCGAACGTGGCGCACCGATCCGTTTCGAGCGGCTCAACCACCGGCCCGACGCTGCCTTTCCCAACGGCATCCCCAACCCTCTGCTGCCCGAGAACCGCCCCGCCACCACCCGCGCGCTGCTCGCCTGCGGCGCCGACCTGGGCATCGCCTGGGATGGCGATTTCGACCGGTGCTTCTTTTTCGACGAGACCGGGAGCTTCATCGACGGCGAATATCTGGTGGGTCTTCTGGCGACGGCGTTTCTTGCCAGGACGCCGGGCGCGCGGATCGTGCACGACACGCGGGTGATGTGGAACACGCAGGAACTGGTGGCCGCAGCGGGGGGAGAGGCGGTGGCCTCGCTGACCGGCCATGTCCACGTCAAGGAAACGATGCGGCAGGTCGATGCGGCCTATGGCGGCGAGATGTCGGCACATCACTACTTCCGCGATTTCATGTATTGCGACAGCGGCATGATCCCGTGGCTGCTGGTGATCGAGCACATGTCCAGGACCGGCCAGCCGCTTTCGGCGCTGATCGGCGACAGGCGCGGTGCCCATCCGTCCTCGGGCGAGATCAACTTCCGCGTCGCGGATGCGGCGGCGGCGCAGCAGGCGGTCGAGCGTACCTTTGGGGATGGCGAGATCGATCGCATGGACGGGCTGGGCATTTCCTTTGCCGACTGGAGGTTCAATCTGCGCAGTTCGGCCACCGAACCGGTGCTGCGCCTGAATGTCGAGACACGGGGAAATCGCGACCTGCTGGACGAGAAGACGGCTGAGATATCCCGGATCATCCGCGCCTTCGTGCGGTGATCGCGGGGCTCCATCGTTGGAGTCCCCGGCAGCGCCCGGCCCGGGTCAGCCGATGGGCACCAGATGATTGTCCCACGACCAGTCGCCGGCCACAGGCACGAACCGGGTGCCCCGGCTGTCGCCTATCCTGAGGCCGCCGGTCACGGTGATCGCCACGCCCCCGGGTGCGGGTGCGGCGCCTGCGGCCACCGGCAGGGCATGCGCCGGCAACGCCGCGCCGCTTCGCGCATCGAAAAAGAGCGCGGCATCGCCCCTGGGCCCGGTCACCACGATCTCGCGCCCGCCCGTCGAATGCGCGACCGAACCGGCGTATTGTTTCAGCCGCGCGGTATCGGGATGATCGAGGAAGATCAGATCTTCGCCCCGGCGGTGAAGCGCCGCCAGCGGAACCGGCGACAGCGGGTTGCCCTGCCATTGCAGGGCGATGGCCACGGTATCGCCGCTTGCGGTGATATGGCGGATCGAGTTCTGGTGCAGGGCGCCGGGCGGCTCGACCGCTTCGGTGATCTCTCCGGTTTCGGTCAGATAGCTCAGGTTCGGCCGCATGGATGGCAGGTTGAGCATCCGCCGCTCGAAATCCGGATGGGTCCGGATGCCGCCGTTGGCAACGGCGAAGCCGCCGCCAGCCAGCCGGATCATCTCGTGCGGGCCGATCCCGCCCGAGGGCAGGTCGTCTACCCGGCGGTAGCCGTTTTCGGCATCCCACACCCCAAGCCGTCCGTCGGGAACGTCATAGGCGTTCTCGGTCGTGTAGAGATACCGCCCGTCGGCGGTGAAGGCCCCGTGGCCATAAAAGTGCCGTCCCTCGGGAGAGTGCAGCCGTACCATCTCGGCGCCGGTTGTGCAGTCGAGCACGAGGGCGAAGGTGCCGGGGCGGCGGGCCATGGCGACGGCTTCGGCGCGATGGGGGTGCAGCGCCGCCGCATGGCCGCGTCCGGGAATGGGGTGGGCGAAGCGCACGCTGCCGTCGGCATCCAGCCCGACCAGCCATGTCGAGGCGTCGGGTTTTGCCGCCGCCGTCACGTATTGCGGCGCCGCCATGGCCGACCATGCCGGCGCGGCGACGATCGCGGCGGTGGTGGCGGAAAGAAAATGGCGGCGGTGCATTTGCGGGCCTTTCAGAGCGAGTTCAGGAAAGCGATCAGGGCGGCGCGATCCTCTTGCGGCAGGTTCCGCGCTGCCTCGCGCGCGGGTTCCGCCTCGCCGCCGTGCCACAGGACGGCCTCCAGAAGCGTGCGGGCGCGTCCGTCGTGCAGGAAGCCGGCCTCGGGCGAAACCCGCTGCGCCAGCCCGATCCCCCAGAGCGGCGGGGTACGCCATTCGCGCCCCGATGCGGCGAATTCCGCCCGTTCGTCGGCCAGACCGTCGCCCATGTCGTGCAGCAGCAGGTCCGAGTAGGGCCAGACGAGCTGGAACGATTGCTCGGGCCGGTCGCTCAGCCGGTGGGTGACGAATTTGGGCACATGGCACGCGGCACAGCCGATGTCGTGGAAGATCCGCTTGCCGTGCAGCGTATCGGCGGTGTCCACGTCACGCCGGGCCGGCACCGCCAGGTTTCGGGCGTAATAGGCCACCAGATCGAAACCGGCAGCCGGAATTTCCAGCCCTTCGCCATTGCCGGTTGTCCCGTGCGGTGCGGCGCGGCAGGCGGTCTGGGAGGCGGTGCAATTGCCCCAGGATGCCGCATGAAGCGGGGTGGATATGCCGATATCGTTGAAAAACGCGTCCGAGGATTGCTGCGCCACCGTGGGCTGCCCGGCTTTCCAGCCGAAGCGGCCCAGCATCCATTGCCGGTATTCCAGCGACCAGACCCGGTTCGGCCGCCCCGAGATCCCGTCGCCATCCGCGTCGCCCGGATCGGCGCGGGCGAGGATATCCGCCTCGGGAATGGCCTCCAGCAGGCCGAGGCCGATCATCGGCGGCGCGATCCGGGCGGCGACCCGGGCCTGGGGGTGAAGCGGGCCATAGGCGGCATCGGCGATGCTGAAGGACGGGGCGCGCAGGGTCACGGCCGTAGCGTCGCCCAGTTCCACCGGCACCTCTGTCCAGCGGGTGGCAACACGGCCCTCGGCCGGAACGCCGGCGACCGATCTGTCCTGCAATTGCGTGCCGTAGATGGGCTCGGGCGCCGCGCCGAGCCGGGTGAGCGCATGCGCGGTCAGCGCGCTGAGGGCGTCGGGAACCGACAGCTTCAGGACCAGCGAGACCCCGGTATCGGCGGGGCCGGCCGGCGCATGGCCGCGCCCGTCGCCGATGTGGCAAGAGTCGCAGGCGCGCGCGTTGTAGAGCGGCCCGAGCCCGTCGCTTGCGGTGGTCGAGGACGGGGCGGCGGCCCAGAGCTTGCGGAAGAACCCGTTGCCGACGTGGAAATCCAGTTTGCGCCCGGCCGCCATGTTGGCCGAAGGCAGGGAAAACGGCGCCCCGGTCGGGCTGACGAAATGCGTGGCGGCCCCGGCAGGGCGGCTTTCGAATGGCTCGGGCGCGGTGAAACCGGCCGGCGGCGCGGTAACTCCGGCGATCCGGGCGGATTCTTCCGGCGTTCGGGCAACGATGTTCAGGTGGGGTTCGCCCCAGCCGCCGGCCGGCCAGCCCTGCGCCGCGGCAAGGGGCGCGTTGGCCATCGCGGCGGTAACGGCCGCGATGGCGATGGCGACTCTACTCGCCGGCATCCATCGGCGAGGCGTTGAGCTGCGCATAACGCTCCGCGCCAAGGCGCAGGTAGAGGTCGATCTGGGTTTCGAGGAAGTCGATGTGCCCCTCTTCATCGGTCAGCAGTTCCTGGAACAGTTCCATCGACACGAAATCGCCGATGGACTGGCAATAGGCGCGCGCCTCCTTGTAGAGCGCCTGCGCCTCGCGCTCGGCGGCAAGGTCGCATTCCAGCGTCTCCTTCGGGCCCTCGCCGATCTTGAGCGGATCGAGCTTCTGCAGGTTGGGATGGCCTTCGAGAAACAGGATGCGCTGGATCAGCTTGTCGGCGTGGTGCATCTCCTCGATGCTTTCCTCGCGGCTTTTCGCCGCCATGCGGCCGAGCCCCCAATCGTCCTGCAACCGGTAGTGCAGCCAGTACTGGCTGACGGCGGTCAGTTCGCTCCGAAGCGCGTCGTTGAGATATCCGATGACCTTTGCATCACCTTGCATGGTTCGTTTTCCTTTGCTTTTCCGACTCGCAGAGTGCGGAGGTTGGCTGGGACTTCCATGTTGTCATTGTGTTGCATGGTCGACAAGAAGAGCGGCATGCAGCCGCCGCAATCCGGTTTCTTGCCCAGGGCACGATAGATCTTGCCCGGCGTGATGATCGTATCGGCATCGGCGGCGCGCATCCAGTCGATGGCGGCGTTTATGTCGCGGTCGGTAATGCGCTGGCACTGACAGACGATCATGAGCTTTCCCGCTGGGCTGGGCCGGGAGCGGAACCCGCCCCCGGCATTCGGTTCATTCGAAAACGGCTTCGGGATTGTCGAGGCTGTCGGAGCCTTCGATCGCGATCGGCTCCAGCCCGACCACCGCCACCGCGCGCTCGATGTTGCGGGTCTGGGCGATCAGCGCGTCGATGGCCGCCTGGACGATGGCGTTGCCTTCGTCGTTGCCGGCACCGATGAGCTGGTCGTAGGCGGTGCCCGATTCGGCCTGATCGACGATCTCGGTCATCTTTTCCATCGTGGTGTCGAGATCGGCCAGCAGCGCGTCGGCCAGCGCCGGGTCCTTTTCCCGGACCACTTCGTAAAGCGAGGGGCCGACGATTTCGGAGCCGTCGATGCGGCGATAGCTGCCGGTATAGACGTTCCGGATACCCAGCCCGTCATAGAAATGGCTGGCATGGGTGTTGTCGGAGAAGCAGTCGTGCTCTTCCTCGGGATCGTGCAGCAGCAGGCCAAGCTGCATCCGCTCGCCGGCCTGTTCGCCGTAGGAAAGCGACCCCATGCCGGTGAAGGCCATGACGAGACCCTGCACCGGATCGGCTGTTACCGCGCCGCGCCCCTCGCCGCCTTCGGACCAGAGAGCGACGGCATCTTCCAGATCGGCGATCAGCAGGTCGGCGGCGGCCAGCAGGTAGGCGACACGCCGGTCGCAATTGCCACCCGTGCAGTTCGCTGTATCGAAATCGGTTGCCGGGCGGGTGCCGGCACCGGCTTCGGTGCCGTTCAGGTCCTGTCCCCAGAGCAGGAATTCGATGGCATGGTAGCCGGTGGTGACGTTGGCCTCGATCCCGTCGATCTCGTGCATTTCCTGCAACAGCGCCGGGGTGATCTCGGTCGCGTCGAGCGTGGTGCCCGAAACCTCGAGCGACGGGTTGGCGATCACGTTGACGCCGGAGAAGGGGTTTTCGTCGTTGAGACCGGTATCGCCCTCGACATAGTCGATCAGCCCCTCGTCGAGCGGCCAGGCGTTCACCTTGCCCTCCCAGTCGTCGACGACCGGGTTGCCGAAGCGGAACACCTCGGTCTGCTGATAGGGCACGCGGGCCTCGATCCACGCGGCGCGGGCCTCCTCGAGGGTCTTCTCGGTCGGTGCGGCGGCAAGGGCATCGAGCGCGGATTTCAGTTCCTTCGCCCTGACTAGACTGTCCTCGTATCCGGCCAGTGCGATATCGGCATAGATGGCGACGACATCGGCGGGGGCGGCGGCCTGTGCGCACAGCGCGGACCCCGAAAGAAGTGCGGCAAGGGCGGTGGTACGAAGGATCATCTGGTCTTCCTGTTGCGATTTTCTGATTCAGCGGTTTGCGCAGTCATACCATATTGAAACACTCAGACAAGCATTCGCGATAAAAACAGTCGGAATCTTCACCGGCTGCGCGGCGCATGGTGGTGGCCCCTCGCTCCGGCTTCGGGCGCGTCTTCCCGATGACAGCCCGGATTCGCCCGGCAGCCGGTTGCCGCCGGAATCCGGCACCTGCGGTTTGTTAGGAAGCAGCGGGATATGATGGTTTGCCGGATACCAAATCTTGTCATAGAAGTAGGCTTACCTACAAACGGAGCGATTCATGACGGCAGCGGATGACCTGAGCCAATTCCTTGGCTGCGACAAGTTCTCGACCGTCATGGCCGATCCGCCCTGGCGTTTTCAGAATCGCACCGGCAAGGTCGCGCCGGAGCACAAGCGCCTTGCCAGATACCCCACGATGTCGCTCGAGGAGATCTGCGCGCTTCCCGTTGCCCGGAACATGGAGGATCGCGCGCATTGCTACCTGTGGGTGCCGAATGCGCTGCTGCCCGAGGGGCTGCGGGTTCTCGCGGCGTGGGGCTTCGACTACAAGTCGAATATCGTCTGGGAGAAGATCCGCAAGGATGGCGGGCCCGACGGGCGCGGCGTCGGCTTCTACTTCCGCAACGTGACCGAACTGCTGCTTTTCGGCACGCGGGGCAACGACATCCGCACCCTGCCGCCGGGGCGGTCGCAGGTGAACTATATCGAGGCGGACACACCCGACGGCGACGTTCTGAAAACCCGGAAACGCGAACACAGCCGCAAGCCGGACGAACAATACGCCATCATCGAATCCTGTTCCTGGGGGCCGTATCTCGAATTGTTCGGTCGCGGTGTCCGCGACGGGTGGACGGTCTGGGGAAACCAGGCCAGCGGCGATTACAAACCGTCGTGGAAAACCTACAAGCACAATTCCGGCGTCACCGGCGCAACCGCCGCCGAATGATCATTCGACGACCGTCGAGGCGGGGATGCCGACAAGCAGGAGCGGACAGGGGTTGCCGACACCCCGGTCGATCCGGTCCCTGAGCTTGTTCCAGTGTGTTGTCGCGGCACCGAACTTGTCGTTGACGAACTGGCGCGAGAACGCCTCGGAAAACGGTATCCCGCGGTCGAGCAGCTTGCGGACGGCATCGTGCTGTCGTCTCGTGCGGTCTTTCATCCCCAGAGCCGTGACCATCCCGGCCTCGTCGGTGAAGCCGTGCTTCTCGATACAGCGCCGGACAATGCCGGGCATGTCGTCCTGAAGGCTCGCGCCCCGCGTGACGAGGATGCCGACCGAAATCGCCGACTGGGCGTGCAGGCGCTGGAAATTCTCCAGATCGCGGTCGAAGAAGGGATCCTTGTTGTTCCACTCGATTTCGAGCGCGATGTTCCCTTTCGCGGCGCGGCGCACATGGTCGATCTCGTGACTGTTCGAGACCGTCTCCCGCCCGTCGACGATGAGCCTGAAATCGAAATTGTGCTTGGGCCAGCCCGCCCCGGTCAGCCTGCGGCGCAGGCGCTGGGTCGAGGGCGCTTCGCCGCCGCCCGAGCCGATCAGTTCCTCGGAGAGGATCGCCAGATCCAGCAACGCCTGTTCGATCTCGGCGGATATTTCCGGGAAATCGACGGACAGGATTGCGTCCGCATGGTTGCGGACGGCCAGATCGAATCCCTTCTGGGCGAGCCGTTTGAACATGCCGGTACGATAGCCTGCGCGCCGGCGGCCGCAAGAGTGCGCCCGCCATTGCGCCGGGCGGCCCGGGTGATACTGTGCGCCCCTGACTCGAAACGGGATATCGAATACGTCCTTGGATAGCAGAACGATCTCCGAAAGCGGCCTCGACGGGCTGATCGCATGCCCCGTCTGCGATGCGCTTTATGTCGCCGCGACCCCCGCGACCGGCGAGCGGGCGGTTTGCGAGCGGTGCCATACCGTGCTGATTGCACCGATCCGGGGGGCAATCTTTCGGATCGTGGCGTTGGCGCTCACCATCCTGATCCTGCTATTTTCATCGTTGTTCATGCCCTTCCTGCGGGTCGACGCGGCGGGGCTTTCGCATTCGGCCTCGATCGCCGAGGCGGCGCTTTCGTTTTCCAGGTCGCACATGGTGATCCTGTCGCTGGTGACACTTTCCTTCATCGTCTTCATCCCGCTGGCTCGGGCAATGCTGTTGATCTACGTGCTTGCGCCGCTGATGTTCGGGCGCCGCCCGCTGCCAGGCGCGCGCAGGGCGTTCCGCTGGTCCGAGGCGATGCGCCCGTGGTCGATGGCCGAGATCTTCGTGCTGGGCGTGGGGGTCGCGCTGGTCAAGATCGTGGCCATGGTCCATGTCGAACTGGGGGCCGCATTCTGGATGTTCGCGCTGCTGGTGGTGGTGACGGTCTTTCAGGACGGATTGCTGTGCCGCTGGTCGATCTGGGCCGAACTCGACGCCGCGGAGGCCGAGGGTGTCTGAGAGCGGACGGATCGACACGCACATGACGACCGCGCGCAGCGCCGGGCTTGTCGCCTGCACCAGATGCACGCGGGTCTGGCCGGCGGGCACCGCCGAATGTGGCCGCTGCGGCGCGCCGCTGGTCTCGCGCGATGCCAGAAGCCTCAGCCGGGTCTGGGCGTGGTGGGCGGTCGGGCTGATGTGCTACATTCCCGCCAACATCTTCCCCATGCTGCAGACGACCTATCTGATGAAGACGATGGGCAACACGATCGTCGGCGGCGCGATCGAGTTGATGGAGCACGGCGACTATGCCGTTGCCCTGGTGATCCTGATCGCCTCGGTCGCCATTCCGATCAGCAAGTTCGTGGCCGTGGCCTATCTGGCGGTCGCGGTGCAGCGCCGGTTGCGCGGAAGCGCCCTGCGGCGGACGCAGCTGTATGAATTCGTCGAATTCATCGGCCGCTGGTCGATGATCGACGTTTTTGTCGTCGCGGTGCTGTCGGCGCTGGTGCAGCTTTCGGTTGTGGTGTCGATTCAGCCCGGGCCGGCGGCGCTGAATTTCGCCCTGTCGGTGATCTTTACCATGCTGTCGGCCCGCAGCTTCGACAGCCGCATGATCTGGGACAGCCTCGAAAGCGCCGAGGCACCCGAAACTCCGGCCGGCGCACCCGTTGCGCCCGAACCCATCTCTTCGCTTGCGACAAGGTAGATTACCCGTGACAGACGATATCCCCGAAACCCCGATCGAGCCGGCCCGGCGCAGCCTGAAGGACCGTGTATCGGTCGTCTGGCTGGTCCCGCTGGGGGCGCTGCTGATCGCACTGGGCATTGCCTGGCACAGTTATCAGCAGCGTGGTGCGCTGATCGAGATCACCTTTCACAACGCGTCGGGCATCTCGGCCGGGCAGACCCAGCTCAGGTATCGCGAAGTTACCGTCGGAACGGTCGAGCAGGTAACCTTTTCCGAGGATCTGAGCAACGTTGTCGTCCATGTGCGCGTCGACAAGGATATCGAGAGCTTCGTCGATACCGACGCCAGTTTCTGGGTTGTCCGGCCCGAGGTGTCGACCCGCGGGGTCACCGGGCTCGATACCGTTCTGAGCGGCGTCTATATCGAGGGAAGCTGGGACGGAGTGCCCGGTGAACTGGCCCGCCACCATACCGGGCTCGAGACCGCGCCGATCGCAACGCTAGATCAGGACGGGCGCGCGATCGTGCTGCGCAGCCCTACCGGCAAGGGCCTGAACGAGGGAACGCCGATCCTGTTCAAGGGGCTTGAGGTCGGGCGCATCGGCGCACCGCGACTCGGCCCCGATGGTATCACCGTCGAGGCGCCGGCCTTCATCTACGCCCCGCATGACGCGTTGATGAGCACCCAGTCGCGATTCTGGAACACCTCGGGCGTTTCGTTCTCGCTCGGCGCGGGGGGGGCATCGGTCGATTTCGCCTCGCTCGCTTCGCTGATCACCGGCGGTGTCAGCTTCGAGACCGTGGTTTCGGGCGGGGCGCCGGTGGAGAACGGCGACACGTTCACCGTCTACGACAATCAGGACGCGGCCCGCACCAGCCTGTTCGAGGGCGAATCCCAGGGCATGCGGGTCGAGCTTTCGGTGGTGTTCGAAGAGAACGTGACCGGTCTGGCGGTTGGCGCGCCGGTCACCCTGCGCGGGCTCGAGATCGGCGAGGTGGCGGCCATTTCCGGCAAGGTCGATCCCGACATGTTCGGCGACGACCGGGTGCGACTGATCGTCGTTCTGTCGATCCGGCTCGACGATCTGCAGCTTGGCGACGATACCGACACGACCGACGAGAACGCGATCATGGATTTCTTCGAGAAGGCGGTCGCCGAAGGAACGCGCGCGCGGCTCGCCCGCGGCTCGATACTGACGGGCGGCCTGAAGATCGAGATCGTCGAGTTCCGTGATGCGCCGCCGGCGGTCTTCCAGCGCGATGCCAAACCGTTCCCGATCCTGCCGAGCGTTCCGGCCGACCTTCCGCCGATGAGCGCCACGGCGGAGGGGCTTTTGAAACGCGTGAACGACCTGCCGGTCGAGGAACTGCTGAAATCGGCCATCGACTTCATGGACAATGCCTCCCGTCTGGTGGCCAGCGACGATATCCAGCGCATTCCGTCGGATGTCAGCGGCCTGATCGACGATGTTCGCGGCGTGGTCGCCAGCGAGCAGGTGCAGGCGTTGCCCGAGCAGCTTTCGACCATCGTTACCGAAATGCAGATGGTGCTTGCCGATCTGCGTGAACGCGACGCGATCGCGGCGCTGGTCGAGGCGGTGGACGAGGCCAGCCAGGCTGCCGACGATGTCAGCCTCGCCGTGGAAGGCGTGCCCGAACTGATCGACGATCTGCGCGCGATTGCCGCCAAGGCCGAGGCGATGGACCTTGAGACCTTGATGGGCCGGGTGACCTCGCTGGTCGCCTCGGCCGATGCGCTGATCGATTCCGATTCGACAAGGGCGCTGCCGGCGAGCCTGTCGCAGGCGCTCGACGAACTGGGGGCGACGCTGTCGGAGCTCAGGGCGGGCGGCACGGTCGAGAATGTCAACGCCACGCTGGCCTCGACCCGCGATGCGGCCGATGCGCTGGCGACGGCCTCGGCCGACCTGCCGGGTCTGGTCAACCGGACCGAGGCGGTGCTGAGCGAGGCCGAACAGGCGCTGTCCACCCTGTCGGATGCCGGGGCGCTGAACCGCGAGACGCAGGCGACGATGCGCGAGGTCACCAGGGCGGCCGAGGCGGTGCGTTCGCTGGCGCGGATGCTGGAGCGCAAGCCGAATGCGCTGATTACCGGCAGGTAGGATTCCGGCCGGGGCGCGCCGCCCCGGCTGCAACACTTCGTCCCCCCGCATGGCTGCGCCCTTGCCCATGGTGCGCCTGTCGGTATTGTGCCGCTGTATTTCTGGAATCCGGAGCCCCCATGCGCCTGCTGTTCTCCGCCCTCGTCTCGACCCTCGTCCTGGCCGGTTGCAGCGGTGCGCCGGTTCGCTATGCCACGCCACCCGTCGCCGCCGGCGAGAGAATCGGTATCTCGGTTTCGCAGATCGAGGTGCGCGAGGTCGAACTGCCAAGCTATGCGCGGACCGAGGAAATCTGGATCGAAGGCGAGGACGGCGCGCTCAAGGCCGATTCCAGCGTCCTGTGGGCCGACGAACCGGCGCGCGGCGTGACCCAGGAACTGGTGCGCAATCTTGCTGGACTTACCGGCGCGCGTATCGCAGCAGAACCGTGGCCCTTCGAGGATCTGCCGCAGACACGGCTTTTCGTGCGGGTGGATGAGATGGTTGCCGGCGCCGACGGGCGTTTCCGTCTGTCGGGGCAGTATTTTGTCGCCCGCGTTTCCGCCGGCCGCGATGGCGCGGGCAGTTTCAGCGTCAGCGCACCGATCGCCCCGGATTCGGGCAAGCCGGGCATCGCCGCCGCCCGCGCCGCCGCCGTGCGCGATCTGGCCCGGACGATAGCTGCCCAAGGCCTCTGACAGCGGGCTCTAGCCGGGGGTGCCGAAGATCCGCAGCCGGCTGACCCCGCCGTCGGGATGGATGTTGAAGCGTACGTGGGTCACCGGGCCCATCCCGGTCAGTCCGGTGCGAAAATCGTGAATCGCGTCGGGGCCGAGTGCGGTTTCCGGCAGCAGGGTTTTCCAGAACATCGAATCCGTCACCAGCGCGCTGGTCAGTCCGTCGCCGAAAGCCTGCATGTCGGCGGCCTGGAGCGCGCAGCGGTCGGGGTAGTTGCCCTTGAAATGGGCCGTGTCGACCTCGACCCGGGTGACGGTGCCGCGTGTACCGAGCGCGATCACCATCCAGTCATGGCCGGGCTCACGCCGGCGGCGCGTCTCCCAGCCGTCGCCCATGTCGCGCCCGCGGCCGGGGGCGAGCAGGCGGTTATAGTCGCCGTAATGCGCATCGGAAAAGGCGAGGATTCGCCCGCCGTTCAGCGCCGCGGCAAGGTCGATCTCCTGCCCGCCGGATACCGGATCCATCTCGGGAATGCCGAAGACCCTGAGCCGCGCCACCCCGCCGTCGGGATAGATGTGCATGCGCAGATGGGTCCAGCTTTCAGCGCTGTCGCTGCGGAAGAAATGGTGTGCATCCGGGCCGAGCGCCTTGTGCGGAAGGATTTCCGTCCATCGGGTCTGGCCGGAAAGCGTGCGGTCCGGCGTGGCTTCGATTCGCACGGCGGGTGCAAAATTGCCGGTGAAATGCCGCGTGTCGACGTCGAAGCCGAGGATGCGGCCGGGAGCGGCAAGCCGGATCACGGCGAAATCATGCCCGCCGTCGCGCCGGCGCCGGGTTTCCCAGCCGTCCATCCACTTGCCGTTGTCGTCGAACCTTCCCTCGATGAAGACCGGATCGGCATCCTGCAGCATCCGTTCGAGCGGGGCAAAGAACTCGTCGGTGGCCGAAACGGCGACGGCACCGAGCCCGGCCGAGGCGAGGTTGATTCCGGCGTGTGAAAAGAGCGGGGTGTCGGGGTTGAGGGATTCGATGGTGGGCATCTGCGGCTCGGTTGTTGCTGGCTGGCCGGTGCGCCGGTCAGCTGGAAGCTGCAATTGGCACCCGTGTGTCGCCCAATTCGTAGACGAGAGCCGCCCCCAGATGCAAGCGATGCCACGAGGGGCAGTTTCGGTTTGATCTCTTGCCGCCGATGGGAAAATCTCGGGCGACACCATTTCGGAGAAAAACCTTGCCCGACGTGACGATCCTCTGGTCCTGGGCCGAATTCGCTGTGCGCTGGCTGCACGTGACCGCCGCCATCGCGTGGATCGGGTCCTCGTTCTATTTCATCGCGCTCGACCTCGGCCTGAGGAAAACGCCCGATCTGCCGCCGGGCGCGGGAGGCGAGGAATGGCAGGTTCACGGCGGCGGCTTTTACCACATCCGGAAATACCTGGTCGCACCGGAACGGCTGCCGGAGCACCTGACCTGGTTCAAATGGGAAAGCTACACCACCTGGCTTTCGGGGTTTGCCGTGCTGGTGCTGGTCTATTACCTCGGCGCCGATCTGTTTCTGGTCGATCCCGGCGTGCTTACCATGCCGGCACGGGTTGCCATCGCGATCTCGCTCGGTTCGCTCGGGCTGGGCTGGCTTGCCTATGATCGCATCTGCAAATCGGCCTTCGGCAACGACAACACCCGGCTGATGATCCTGCTTTATGTCATGCTGGTTGCGATGGCATGGGGTTATTCGCAGGTCTTTTCCGGCCGCGCGGCGCTGCTGCATCTGGGTGCGATCACCGCCACCGTGATGACGGCGAATGTCTTTCTCGTCATCATTCCCAACCAGAAGATCGTCGTCGGAGATCTGAAGGCGGGCAGGGTGCCCGATGCGAAATACGGCCGGATCGCGAAACAGCGCTCGACCCACAACAATTACCTGACTCTGCCGGTCCTGTTCCTGATGCTGTCGAATCACTATCCGCTGGCCTTCGCCAGCCGGTGGAACTGGGTGATCGCCTCGCTCGTTTTCCTGATGGGGGTGACGATCAGGCATTATTTCAATAGCTTTCACGCCAGTACCCACCCCAGGAAGGGGCCATTGTGGACCTGGGGTGCAACGGCGCTGTTGTTCGCGGCGATCGTCTGGCTTTCGATGGCGCCGCTTTATGGCGAGGACGAGGGCTGGGAGGAGGGCGCGCTTGCCCCTTCGCGGCAGCGGTTTGCCGAAGCCGAGGGTTTCGATGCGGCGGTCGAGGTGGTGATAAACAACTGTTCGATGTGCCATGCGCCCCGGCCCGCGTGGCCGGGGCTCGGCTGGCCGCCCCGCGATGTGAAACTGGTTACCGCAAGCGACGTGGCGCGCCATGCGGAACAGATCTCTCTGCAGGCGGGCGTCACCCATGCCATGCCGCCGGGCAGCGCGAATTTCATGGATGCCGGCGATCGTGCGGTGCTGGTGGAATGGTACCGCAACGCACGGGACGGGTAGGCCCGGACCGGCCGGACCCGCGATACCTGCGGCCGGAGGCTCCCGCCCGTCGTCGGCACATCGAAGATGCGCCTCCTCCCGTTGGGCCCGGCGCGCTGCGCGCGCCGCGGTGGTTCCAGGGCACCGTTATTCGCCGTAGGGAACCCAGATCGTCTTGATCTCGGTGGCCTGTTCCAGTGCCTCGCGATCATTCGCCCCCGGTCCGGCACACCATGTGCGCTTCAGGTTGCCGGCCGCGGCGGTTTCGATGCCGGCGTCGAGGTCGGGTGTCGACAGGTTCCACACGGCGGCGATATCGAGATGCGCCGCGAGTTCCGTGGCGAGCACGGCCTGGGTGCCGGTCACGATATTGACCACCCCCGCGGGCACATCGGAGGTTTCGAGCACCTGATAGAAATCGGTTGCGGCCAGCGGGAAGGGCTCGGACGGTACCAGCACCACGCGATTTCCCATGGCGATCGCGGGCGCCATGGCCGCGATCAGGCCCAGAAGCGGCGTGGCGGGCGGGCAGATGGCGCCGATTACGCCCAGCGGTTCGCGCACCGCCAGTGCGAGCCCCCGGATCGGCACATCCTTGACCGCGCCGTCGAACTTGTCGGCCCAGGCGGCCCAGGTGAAAAGGCTGTCGATGGCGCGTTCGACCTCAGCTTGGCCATCGTTGCCGCCGGTCATCGCGTCGATCCGCGCGGCGAATTCGGCACCGCGTGCCGAAAGGTTCTCGGCGATGTAATAGAGGATCTGCGCCCGCAGATGCCCGCTCGCCCCCGCCCAGCCACAGGCCTTCGCAGCGGCTTCGGCCGCGTTGCGCAGATCCTTGCGGCTGCCTTCGCCCACATGGCCGAGCAATATGCCGCCGGCCGACCAGATAGCGCGCGAATAGCCGCCGTCAGGGCGTGTCTGCCTGCCGCCGATGAACATCTTCGCCGTGCGGTCGAGCGATCCGTTGGCTGACGGTGTGGTCGGGGCCGGCACGGGGGCGACCCTGTTCGCGCGTGGCGCGATATCGGCCGGCGCGGTATAGGCCAGCAGCCCCTCCCAGCCGCCTTCGCGCCCGAAGCCGCTTTCGCGGGTGCCGCCGAAACCGGCGGCGGCGTCGAACATGTTGGTGCCATTGATCCAGACCACCCCGGCGGCCAGTTTCGGCGCCAGCCCGAGCGCGAGGTTCACGTTCTCGGACCAGACCGAGGCCGCCAGCCCGTAACGGGTGTTGTTGGCCAGTTCCACCGCCTCGGCCGGGGTGCGGAAGGTTGTTGCCACCAGTACGGGGCCGAAGATCTCCTCCTGCATCAGGCGGTCGGCCGGCGAAAGCCCCGTGATCAGGGTCGGCGGGAAGAAGCAGCCGCCGGGCAGCGTTCCGGCGGGCTGATACATGTCGCCCGCGGCGGCGCCCTCGGCCACCATCCGGGACACCGCCTCATGCTGAACCGGATCGACGAGACTGCCGATATCGGTGGACTTGTCGAGCGGATCGCCGATGCGCAGGCGATCCATCCGTGCGCGCAGCTTCGCATGAAAGACCCCGGCAACGCCCTCCTGCACCAGAAGACGGGAGCCGGCGCAACAGACCTGCCCCTGATTGAACCAGATCGCGTCGACCAGCCCCTCGATGGCCGAATCGAGATCGGCGTCGTCGAAGACGATGAAGGGCGATTTGCCGCCCAGTTCGAGCGTCAGCGACTTGCCCGTTCCGGCGGTTGCCTGGCGTATCCTGCGCCCGACGGCGGTGGAGCCGGTGAAGGCGATCTTGTCGACACCCGCATGCACGATCATCTCGCCCACCGTTCCGTCGCCGGTCACGATATTGACGACGCCGGCAGGCAGCCCGGCCTCGGCACAAATCCGACCGAACAGAAGCGCGGTCAGCGGGGTGTACTCGGCCGGTTTCAGGACCACGGTATTGCCGGTGGCGAGGGCCGGCGCGATCTTCCACGCAAGCATCAGCAGCGGGAAATTCCACGGAATGATCTGGCCGCAGACCCCAAGCGGCCTGCGCCCGGGCAGTTCCGTTTCCACAAGCTGCGCCATGCCCGCATGGTAATAGAAATGCCGCTGGGCGAGCGGGAGGTCGATATCGCGGCTCTCGCGGATCGGCTTGCCATTGTCGAGCGTTTCGAGCACCGCGAACAGGCGCGCATGTTTCTGCAGCAGCCGGGCGATCGCATAGAGCAGGCGCGCCCGCCCGTGTCCGCCAAGCGCCGCCCAGCCGGGTTGCGCGGCCCGTGCGGCGGCAACGGCGGCCTCGACATCGCCGCGGGTGGCTTGGGTGACATTGGCCAGCAGCGCGCCGGTGGCGGGATTGCGGCTTTCGAACCCCTCTCCCGGCAGCGTGTAGGTGCCGGCGATGAAATGTCCGAAGGCGCGGTTGTGGCTTTCGAGCCAGGCTGCGGCCTCGGCCGTGCTTTCGGGGGCGGGTCCGTAATCCATGGTCGCAAGGATCTCCTGAATCGTCATGGCAATTCCTTCCGGATCAGGCCAGCGGATGCCGCCAGGCGGCGGAATAGGCGCCGGTGACATGGTGTTCGAGCTGCCGTTCGATATCGCCCAGAAGCGACGAGGCGCCGAAGCGGAACAGGTCGGGCCGCAGCCAGCGGTTGCCCAGCTCCTCCTTGAGCAACATGAGGTAGGTCAGCGCGTCCCTCGCCCTGGATATGCCGCCCGCCGGCTTGTAGCCGATGCGGATGCCGGTGGCCGCGTGATAGTCGCGGATCGCCCGCATCATCACCAGGCTGACGGGCAGGGTGGCGTTGACGCTTTCCTTGCCGGTCGAGGTCTTGATGAAATCGGCGCCGCCCATCATGCAGACGAGGCTGGCGCGGGCGACATTGCGCAGCGAGCCAAGCTCGCCGGTGGCGAGGATCGCCTTGACATGAGCATCGCCGCAGGCAGCGCGGAACTGGCGCATCTCGTCGTAGAGCGCTTCCCAGTTGCCGGTCAGCACATGGCGGCGCGAAATCACGATGTCGATCTCGGCCGCGCCCGCCCTGACCGATTCGCCGATCTCGGCCAGACGCAGCGCAAAGGGCGAAAGGCCGGCGGGAAAGCCGGTGGAAACGGCGGCGACCGGAATGCCCGTGCCGCGCAGCGCGCCGACGGCGGTCGGCACCATCTCGTGATAGACGCAGACGGCGCCGGTGGTCAGATGCGTGATCCCGAGCGCGGCGAGGATATCCTCGCGCACCGGCTGGCGGGCCTTGGCGCAGAGCCGGCGCACGCGACCGGGCGTGTCGTCGCCCGACAGCGTGGTCAGGTCGATCAGCGAGACCGCCCTGACCAGCCACGCGGCCTGAAAGTCCTTTTTCACCGAACGGCGCCCGGGCAGGCTGGCGCAGCGGCGCTCGATGGCAGATGTGTTGGCCTGCGCGCGCATCACCCGGTCCATGTCGAGCGGCAGGCCCGGGTTGCGCGGCTCCGCCGTCGCCTGTGGCAGGGTTTCGCCCCGGCTGACGCTCTGGCTTGCGGTGTCGGTCGGCATGACCCGATCCTCCCTCGGAATGGATATCACGGTGGCACGCGGCGCGGGGCGGGGCAAGGGGCGTGGCTTAGCCGCGCGGCAGCCGTTCGGCCAGCTTTGCCGCCGTGAACGGGTCTTCCGGCCCGGCGCCGCCGGGGCTCAGCCTGTTATAGCTTTTCCAGTTGGTGGTGATGCCCCGGCAGTGCCAGTAGCCGAAATCGCCGCGCTTCAGCAGACCGATCGGCAAGCGGATTTCGGGCTTGTGCACGTCCCAGCCGATACCGGCGCGCCATCCATCGGGGCGCAGGCAGTATTTCGTCGGGCAGGCAGTGCCGTTTCTACGCAGATGGGTGTGATCGGCATGGCGGAACGGGGGCGCAAGACCGGCCGGCGGCATGCGCCAGCGGCCGGAGAAGGTGACGAATCCCAGCCGGCTTTTCACTGCCGCGTCAAAGACCGAGCCGCCCCGGCTCCAGACCAGTTCGTCGATGTCGGCGTTCAGCACGGCGCGCGCGCGGCGGAGGAACCTGAGCCGCGCCAGATTCAGCATCGCCGGTTGCAGGAATTTCGCCCCGCCACCACCATTTTTCGTTCGCACCGGCCCGTAGGTTTGCGGCACCTTCAGGACGACGGCGCGTTTCAGCCCGGTGGGCGCAAGCGCGTCGAGGATCGCCTCGGGCGGATAGGCGTCAGAGGCGTTGTCCATCACCAGCATGGCCTGAAGACCGTGCTCGCCGATATGGAACCGCGCCCAGTCGGCAACCCATTCCGGCCGGTTGTTGCGCGAGATATGCAGCGAGGCGTTCAGCCCGGCGAAGAGCGCTGACTGATCGGGGCTGGTGCCGCTTTCGCCCCGCCATGCGCCCAGTGAGGTCGAAACCGTGGCAGCCGGTGTGCTGGCGGCGATTTCAATGATGTCGTGGCGGCGCCAGCGGCGGACGCGGCAGATGCGGGCGGGGGTACCGTCGAGCCTGAGCGCGTCTTCCGACAGCAGCGGCGCGAGATTGAGCAGCTTGGGGCAAACCAGCAGCAGCGCACCGTCGCGCCGGACCGCATCGTACCACAGGGTCGTGCGGTCATAGGCGGCATCGAACCCCTCGCCGCGTTTGCCGGGCGGGATGATGGCATCACGGCAAAGCCCGCTGCCGGCGACGGAAAGCGAGGCCATTTCGGCGATGGAGAAATCGGGCAACGACATGCGGCCTCATAGGTCGAACGCGCCGCTATGCAAAGCCCGCGTTGCCCGTATCACACCCCGTATCACACAAGGTCGCCGACATCGTAGCCCGCCATTCGGGCGGTAGCGACGATTTCGGCCGCCGGCATCCGGCCATGTTGCGACAGCGCCCACAGCCGCGTGCAGCGCGTTCCCGAGCGGCAATAGGCGAGAACCGGCCCGGGCAGTTCCCCGACGGCCTGCGCGAACGCCTGAACGTCGGAGAGGTTCATCCTGCCGGAAACGACCGGCTGGTAGCGTATTTCAAGCCCGGCCGCCCGTGCGGCACTTTCGATTTCGGAAAAATCCGGCTGGCCGGGGCTTTCGCGATCCGGCCGGTTGCACAGAAGCGCGCGAAAGCCGGCGTCGCGAATGGCCGGTACGTCGCCGGCCGAGATCTGCGCGGCGACCGAGATCGCATCGGTCAGACGGTGTATTTCCATGGGCGGGCTCACTGATCGCGTTGCATTCGCCGGTGCCCGGCCGCGAAGGCGCGGGGTCGGGTGGTTCGGTAACAGCGTTAATCGAGTGAGCGGCAAGAGTTAACCGCAAAACGTGCAGGCCGGCGGGAAGTCGCAACCCGACGGCCGTAGACAGGGGTCTGCCGGCGGTGTTGTTGTGTTGCAGGTAATTCCGGGTTATTTGCCGCTATCGCAGGTCTTTACGCCGAGAATGCTGTAGGCAGGGCAGTTGGACATGGCCGCGGTCACCAGCAGCACGATCCCGACGATTGCCGCGACGGCGGTCCCGAGCGTTCCCCACCCGGCGGTGAATGCCAGGTAGATCAGCACCAGCCCGACAATCGCACGGATGACGCGATCCAGGGTGCCCATGTTCTTCTTCATCTGTCCGTTCCTTTCCATGTGGGGCGCCTCCGGTGCTGCCCCAATGTGTGAACACAACCCTGCCGCGATCATGCCGGCGGCACGCCCCGGATACGTTGCGGGTGTGAGGTAGCGAATCCGGCACACAAATTCAATCTGCCGAATATTTTGACCTCGCGGAACGCGACCGGATGTATCGCACCGGCCCCTTTCCGCCGCAGAAGGCGCGGGCAGGGTTTGTCGCAGCAAAATCCACCGGCAGGCTCTTGACCTTTCCGTTTCGCTGGGCGGAATACTTGGGGGTCGCGTGGACAGGCTATTCCGGCAGCGAACCGGGAAAGCATGGCGCCGCGCGGCAGGATCGAACGGCGGCAGCAGACCGCGCGGGATCCGCGAAGGTCCGCCCGGGAAGCGGATCGCGCCGCGCGACAAGGGTCTGAACCGCCTGAACAGAAACGTTTGGAGGACCCCGAATGCGTTGTTTCACTGTCCTAGGCCCCTCGAATTCGGGCAAGACAACCCTGATCGAGGCGCTGAGCAGCCTGGACTCCAAACCCGTCCGCTCGGAAATGACCGAGTATTTCGCCATTACCGAGTTCACCTATCTGGACGAACCGTGGTGCGCGTTCGATATTGCGGGCGGCCCGGAATATATCGGCTTTGCCGGCGAGGCGCTCGCGGCGAGCGATGCGGCGATCCTCTGCGTGCCGCCCGATCCCGACGCGGCGGTGCTTTGCGCGCCCTATCTGCGGCTGGCCGAGGAAAGCGGCACCCCATGCCTGCTGTTCATCAACCGGATGGACACAACCGACAACCGGGTGCGCGACATCGTGGCCGGTCTTCAGGCCTATGCCGGCCATTCGATCATCCTGCGTCAGGTTCCGATCCGCGAAAACGGCGAGATCGTCGGTGCGGTCGACCTCATTTCCGAACGGGCGTGGGAATATCAGGAGGGCAAGCATTCGGAGTTGATCGAGATTCCGGCCGGCGTGCGCGAGCGCGAGCAGGAGGCGCGCGCCGAGCTTCTGGAACACCTGTCTGATTTCGACGACCACCTGCTCGAAGAACTGATCGAGGACAAGCGCCCGCCGCTGGACGAGGTCTACGACGTTGCCACCGCGGTGATGCGCGAGAACGAGGACATTCCGGCCTTCCTCGGGTCGGCCAGCGCGCGCAACGGCATTACCCGGCTGATGAAATCCCTGCGTCACGAGGCGCCATCGGTGGAGGCGACGGTCGCGCGGCTGGGGGGCGAGCCGCTGGCGGCGGGCGTGTTCGCGGCCTATCGCAAGCATATGGGCAAGGCGGTTGTGCTGCGGGCGCTGGGCGGGCCGGTCTCGACAGGTGCCATGCTGGGCGGCGATACGGTCGGAAACCTCAGCGGGGTCGATGCCAGGCATCCCGTCCAGAGCCTTGCGCCCGGCGAGGTCGGTGTCGCGGTGAAATCCGATCACCTCAATGCCGGCTACACCTATACCGCGAAAGAGGCCGTTCCGATGCCCGACTGGTCGCGCGGCCATCCGCCCAGCCACGTGGTGCTGGTCACGCCGGTCCATGAAAAGGACGACGCGCGGCTCTCCACCGCGCTTGCCCGGCTCGACGAGATCGACCCGGGGCTCAGCGTGTCGCAGGACGAGGCGAGCGGCCATGCGGCGGTGCGGCTTCAGGGGCCGATGCACCTGCGCCGGATCCAGAGCCTTCTGGATTCGGACTTCGGGATCGAGGTCGAAAGTGCGCCGGTCGGGGCGAGCTATCGCGAGACGGTCACCCGGCCGGTCGAGCACCAGCACCGCCACCGCAAGCAGTCGGGCGGTGCCGGGCAGTTCGCCGATGTGCACATGAAGATCGAGCCGCAGGACCGGGGCGCCGGCTTCACCTTCGACGAGGTGGTCAAGGGCGGCGCGGTGCCGCGCAACTACATCCCCTCGGTCGAGGTCGGCGCGCGCGATGCGACCGGGCAGGGGCCGCTCGGCTTTCCGGTGATCGACCTGAAGGTAACGCTGACCGACGGCAAGTCGCATTCGGTCGACTCGTCCGACTTCGCCTTCCGGACCGCGGGCAAGGCCTGCGTGAAAGAGGCGCTGGCCAAGGCGGGGCCGGTGCTTCTGCAGCCGATCGACCGGGTGGATATCCACGTTCCGTCGGTCTTCTCGGGGGCGATCGTCACGCTGGTGACCTCGCTCAAGGGGCAGGTCCTGGGTTTCGACCCCAATCCCGACGCCAAGGGCTGGGACATTTTCCACGCGCTGCTGCCGGATTCGTCGCTCGACGAACTTGCCCGCTCGCTGGGTGGCGCGACGCAGGGAACGGCGTGGTATGTGGCGAATTTCGATCACTATCAGGAACTTCACGGCAGGGAAGCCGAAAATATCAGCGCCGCCGCCAGAGAATCGGCCTGACGCGGGGTTTCGCCGGGGCGATCCGTGAACGAAAAGAACCCCGCCGGTTTCCCGGCGGGGTTCGGATGTTCGGTGCGACGCCCCGGGTGACGGCCGCTCAGTCCCGCCGGCTCCACGCGGTGCGGTCGACATCCAGATCGGGGAAATTGTCCGGATCGAACACCGGCCGCGCGATACCGGCGGCGAGTTGCAGGCGGAAATCGCGGAGAATCCGCAGGCAGGTCGGCAGAAGCATCATGATGACCACCAGGTTCACCACCGCCAGAACGCCCATCATCGGATCCGAGAAGAAGAAGACCGCCGTTGCACCCGGCGCGGTGGCGCCGAGAAAGACGATGCCGATGATGACGATGCGCAGGACGTTCAGCGCCATTGGACTTTCAGTGATCACGGTCAGCGCGTTTTCACCGAGGTAATAATTGTAGATGATCGAGCTGAAAGCAAACAGCGTGATCATCAGCGACAGGAAGTACTGTGCCCAGCCGCCCAGTTCCGAAACCAGCGACTGCTGGGTCAGGACGATCCCGTCGATTCCCTCGGCGCCCGGTACGTAGACATCGCTCAGCAGGATGATGAAGGCCGTGCACGAGCAGATGAAGATCGTGTCGATGAACACCGAAAGCGATTGGGTGATGCCCTGGCTGATCGGGTGACGGACGTCGGCCGTCGCCGCCACGTTGGGTGCCGAGCCGAGGCCGGCCTCGTTCGAGAAGAGACCGCGGCGCAAACCCTGCGAAATCGCGGCGCCCATGCCGCCGCCGACGGCCGATTCGATGCCGAACGCATTCGAGAAGATCGTCGCCAGCACCTGCGGCAGATGTCCGAGGTTCAGCACGATGACGACCAGCGCCATCAGGATGTAGCCGACCGCCATGAAGGGGACGACGACATCGGCCGCCTTGGCGATGCGGTGGATGCCGCCGAAGACGATGAATCCGGCGACGATCGCCAGCAGCGACCCGGTGACAAGCCGGCCGATGCCGAGGCTGTCCTGGATTGCGCCGGCCACCGTATTGCCCTGGAAGGCGTTGAAGCCGAGGCCGAACGCCGCGATCAGGCACACGGCATAGACGATGGCGAGCCAGCGGTATTCCTGCCCCAGCCCGTGCAGGATCGAGCGGGCCGGGCCGCCGCGGAAGGTGCCGTCGGGCTCGCGCCGCTTGTAGAGCTGCGCCAGCGAGCATTCGACTAGGCTGGTCGCCATGCCGACAAGCGCGATCGCCCACATCCAGAAGACGGCGCCGGGTCCGCCCAGCGTGATGGCCACCGCGACGCCGGCGATGTTGCCGCCGCCGACCCGGCCGCCGACCGAGACCAGAAGCGCCTCGCGCGCGGAGATCGCGTTGGGGTCGCCCGACTGGTTCTTGGAAGACAGGACGCGGAACATGCGCTTGAAGAAGCGAACCTGCACGAAATCGGTCAGCAGCGTGATGAAAATTCCGAACACAACCAGCATCGGAATCAGTGCCCAGCCCCAGGTCAGGTCGCCTATGATTCCGAAAAAGCCCTCGATTGCTGCCATGTGTTGTTTCCTCGTTTGTGGTTTTCGTTGTTGTATCAACTTACTGTTACAATTTTGGCCGCGTCACTAGCAAAAGTGGTGCCCGGGAAAATACCGCGAACGGCGCCGTACCCGCTGGCTGCCCGGATTTTCGGCGGGATCCCTGCCGGTTGCGGGAAAGCGCGCCGACAGATTCGCCGCGCCTGCCGGTGCGAGCCGTATCCGCCGCCGCCACCGGATCGCCACCGGCAGGCGGGTTCACGCGTGTTCGTGGGCAATGTGGAGTTTTTTCCCCCGCCCGGGTCATGTGGGCTTGCCTTGAGGACGGTGTGAGAGTATTGGGGCCGCTCATCATGAACTCCACCGGAATCAGGGTCACCCTGCAAGGGGCCTGCCGGTGATGTGCAAGAGGAAACGGCGATGAACGCCCAGGAACTGAGAGACAAGACGCCCGACCAGTTGCGCGAGCAACTGATCAGCCTGAAGAAGGAGGCGTTCAACCTGCGCTTCCAGAAGGCGACCGGCGCAACGGAAAACACCGCCCGCATGCGGGCGGTCCGCCGCGACGTGGCGCGGGTGAAGACGATTCTGAACGAAAAGGCGGCAGCCGCCGCATCGGAGGCCTGAGAGACATGCCCAAGCGTATCCTGCAAGGCACCGTGACCAGCGACCAGAACGAGCAGACCGTCACGGTTCTGGTCGAGCGCCGCTTCAAGCACCCGCTGCTGCACAAGACCGTGCGCGCGTCGAAGAAATACCGCGCCCACGATCCGAAGAACGAGTTCAAGGTTGGCGATACCGTCCGCATCCAGGAATGTGCGCCGATTTCGAAGACCAAGCGCTGGGAGGTGATTTCGGCCGTCTGACGGCCGGTGTCATACCCGGTTTGATCGAAACCCTGGTGGGACCAATCAGAACACCCACCAAAGGTCGGGAGTAACCCCATGATCCAGATGCAGACCAATCTGGATGTCGCGGACAATTCCGGCGCCCGCCGGGTTCAGTGCATCAAGGTCCTCGGCGGATCCAAGCGGAAATACGCTTCCGTGGGCGACATCATCGTGGTGTCGGT
Organism: Tropicimonas sp.; assembly: GCF_047971885.1. NCBI lineage: Bacteria > Pseudomonadati > Pseudomonadota > Alphaproteobacteria > Rhodobacterales > Roseobacteraceae > Tropicimonas > Tropicimonas sp. The sequence goes on from NZ_JBKEAE010000161.1 coordinate 28,348, forward strand.
CAAGGAGGCCATTCCGCGTGGCCGCGTCAAGAAGGGCGACGTGCGCAAGGCCGTTGTCGTCCGTACCGCCAAGGAAGTGCGCCGCGAGGACGGCACCTCCATCCGTTTCGACCGCAACGCAGCGGTGATCCTCAACAACGCGGGCGAGCCCATCGGCACCCGTATCTTCGGCCCGGTCGTGCGCGAGCTGCGTGCCAAGAACTTCATGAAGATCATCTCGCTCGCCCCGGAGGTGCTGTGATGGCTGCCAAACTCCGCAAAGGCGACTAGGTCGTCGTGCTTGCCGGCAAGGACATGGGCAAGACCGGCGAGATCGAACAGGTCAGCCCCAAAACGGGCAAGGCGGTTGTCGGCGGCATCAACATTGCCGTGCGCCACGAGCGCCAGACCCAGAACAGCCGCGGCGGCCGCATCGCCAAGGCGATGCCCATCGACCTGTCGAACCTCGCCCTGGTCGACGGCAACGGCAAGGCCACCCGGGTCGGCTTCCGGGTCGAGGACGGCAAGAAGGTCCGTTACGCCAAATCCACCGGGGAGGCGATCTGATGCTCGATTCCGCACAATACACCCCGCGCCTGAAGGCCGATTACCTGAACAGGATCCGCGCCGCGCTCAGGGAGGAACTCTCGTACAAGAACGAGATGATGATCCCGCGCCTCGAAAAGATCGTGCTCAACATCGGTGCCGGCACCGAATCGGTCAAGGATTCGAAGAAGGCCAAGACCGCCGCCGACGACCTGAGTGCCATTGCCGGCCAGCAGGCCGTTGTCACCAAGGCCAAGAAGTCGATCGCCACCTTCCGGGTGCGTGAGGGCATGCCGCTCGGCGCCAAGGTCACGCTTCGCGGCGACCGCATGTACGAGTTCCTCGACCGCCTGATCACCATCGCGCTTCCCCGCGTCCGCGACTTCCGCGGCGTTTCGGGCAAATCCTTCGACGGGCGTGGCAACTTTGCCATGGGCCTCAAGGAACACATCGTCTTCCCCGAGATCGATTTCGACAAGGTCGACGAGACCTGGGGGCTGGATATCGTCATCTGCACCACCGCGCGCACCGACGCGGAAGCCAAGGCGCTGTTGAAGCATTTCAACATGCCGTTCAACAGCTGAGGGGATTCGGACCTATGGCTAAGAAATCCATGATCGAACGCGAAAAGAAGCGCGAGAAGCTGGTGGCGCAAGACGCCGCCCGGCGTGCCGCACTGAAGGAAATCGCGAATGACGAAGAGCGTCCGATGGAAGAGCGCTTCAAGGCCCGCCTCAAGCTGGCCAAGCTGCCGCGCAATTCCTCGGCCACCCGCCTGCACAACCGCTGCCAGGTCTCGGGCCGTCCCAAGGCTTACTACCGCAAGCTGAAGATGAGCCGGATCGCGCTCCGGGATCTCGCCTCCGAAGGGCGAATCCCCGGCATGGTCAAGTCGAGCTGGTAAGGAGGAAAGAACATGAACGATCCTCTTGGTGATATGCTGACCCGCATCCGCAACGCCCAGATGCGCGGCAAGTCCACCGTCCGTACGCCGGCTTCCAAGCTTCGCGCCTGGGTTCTCGATGTGCTGGCCGACGAGGGCTACATCCGCGGCTGGGAAAAGGTCGAGGATGCCAGGCACCCCGAAATCGAAATCAGCCTCAAGTACTTCGACGGCACCCCGGTCATCCGCGAACTCAAGCGGGTCTCCAAGCCGGGCCGCCGCGTGTACATGAGTGTCGGCGACATCCCCTCGGTCCGTCAGGGCCTGGGTGTTTCCATCGTCTCCACGTCCAAGGGCGTGATGTCGGATGCAGCGGCCCGCTCTGCCAATGTTGGCGGCGAAGTCCTCTGCACCGTCTTCTGAGGGAGGTACGGCAATGTCTCGTATTGGCAAGAAACCGGTCGAGCTGCCGTCGGGTGTCTCCGCGTCGCTCTCCGGCCAGACCATCGAGGTGAAGGGGCCCAGAGGCACCCTGAGCTTCACCGCCACCGACGATGTGACCATCACCATCGACGGCAGCACCGTCACCGTGACGCCGCGCGGCCAGTCCAAGCGCGCCCGCCAGCAGTGGGGCATGTCCCGCACCATGGTGGCCAACCTGGTCACCGGCGTTTCGGAAGGTTTCAGGAAAGAGCTTGAAATCCAGGGTGTCGGCTATCGGGCGCAGCTTCAGGGCAGGACGCTCAAGCTGAACCTCGGCCTGTCGCACGATGTCAACTTCGAGGTTCCGGACGGGGTGAGCGTCACGGTTCCGAAGCAGACCGAGATCATTGTGGAAGGCACCGATCCGCAGCTTGTCGGGCAGGTGGCCGCGAACATCCGCGAGTGGCGCCGCCCCGAGCCCTACAAGGGCAAGGGCATCCGCTACAAGGGCGAGTTCATCTTCCGCAAGGAAGGCAAGAAGAAGTAAGGACGAGAGAGATGGCAAACAGCAAACGGGACCTGTTCCTCAAGCGCCGCCTGCGCGTCCGGAACAAACTTCGCAAGATGAACGCCGGGCGTCCGCGCCTGAGCGTGCACCGTTCTTCCAAGAACATCAGTGTCCAGCTGATCGACGACGTTCAGGGCCGTACGCTTGCGGCAGCTTCGTCGCTCGAAAAGGATCTGGGCGTCATTGGCAAGAACAACGTGGAAGCCGCCGCCAGGGTGGGTACCGCGATCGCAGAACGGGCCAGGGCGGCCGGGGTCGAGGAATGCTATTTCGATCGCGGCGGCTTCCTCTTCCATGGCAAGGTGAAGGCTCTGGCCGACGCCGCGCGGGAAGGCGGGCTCAGGTTCTGATATGTGCGGGCGGTTTCCGGACCGCCCCGATGATCCGGGGAGCGGGCGGCACGCCTGCATCCACCTGGATCGGAGAGACCCGGGGCGCGCGCCCGCGCGTGGTGTGGCGCCCGTGAACAAAGGAATGCCGTATGGCTGAACGTGAAAACCGCCGGGGCAACCGCCGCGAGCGCGAGGAAACCCCGGAATTCGCCGATCGCCTTGTCGCGATCAACCGGGTCAGCAAGACCGTCAAGGGCGGCAAGCGCTTCGGCTTCGCCGCGCTTGTCGTCGTGGGCGACCAGAAGGGCCGCGTCGGCTTCGGCAAGGGCAAGGCCAAGGAGGTCCCCGAGGCGATCCGCAAGGCCACCGAACAGGCCAAGCGCCAGATGATCCGCGTGCCGCTGCGCGAAGGCCGCACGCTGCACCACGATATCGAGGGGCGCCATGGCGCCGGCCGGGTGGTGATGCGCACCGCGCCGCAAGGTACCGGGATCATCGCCGGCGGTCCGATGCGTGCCGTGTTCGAGATGCTGGGCATTCACGACGTGGTTGCCAAGTCGATCGGCTCGCAGAACCCCTACAACATGATCCGTGCCACCCTCGACGGCCTGAAGCGCGAGGCGAGCCCCCGTCTGGTCGCGCAGCGCCGCGGCAAGAAGGTGGCCGACATTCTGCCCAGACGGGACGAGGCCCCGGCCGAGACCCAGCCGGCCGAAGCGTAAGGATTGAAACCCATGGCAAAGACCATCGTCGTCAAGCAGATCGGCTCGCCGATCCGTCGCCCCGCCATCCAGCGCCGTACGCTGATCGGGCTGGGCCTCAACAAGATGCACAAGACCCGGGAACTGGAAGACACGCCGTCGATTCGCGGCATGGTCGCCAAGATCCCGCATCTGGTGGAAATCGTCGAAGAGCGCGGCTGAAGCCGCCGGATACCCTTTCGAGACGCCCCGGTTTTCCGGGGCGTTTTGTTCTTCCGGCATGCCGGTCCCGGTGCGTGGCGGCGCCTGCTCCCGTCCGGAGAGGTCGCGCCGTTGTTACCTGCCGGGCCGTGCGGATCGGGCCGCCGTGCCAGATGAAGGGAAATCCCCGTGCTCGCCCTCGATCTTTCAACCCTGATGCGGGAATTCATCACACTTTTTGTCGTGATCGATCCCATCGGCACGCTGCCCGTCTTCTACTTCACCACGCAATTCGTGCCCCCGGAATTGCACTGGCGATTCGCCGCGCGGGGGGTGGCGGTCGCAACCGCTGTGCTGTTGCTGTTTCTCGTTGCCGGCCAATACGTTCTAGAGGGGATAGGGCTACGGCTCGGGTCTTTCCAGATCGCGGGCGGGATCGTCCTGTTCATCTTCGCGCTGACGATGATTTTCGGCGATCCGAAACCGGCGCGCGAGATCGAGGAGGCGGAGCGCGATCACATGGCCGGAGCGGTCTTTCCGCTTGCCATGCCGTCGATTGCCTCGCCGGGCGCGATGCTCGCCATCGTCATCCTGACCGACAACCACCAGAATTCGGTCCGGGATCAGTTCGTTACCGGCTGCCTGCTGCTGATCGTGCTCGGTATCACACTCGTTCTGCTGCTGCTTGCCGCGCGGCTCAAGCGTGTGATCGGCGGCACCGCAGCCAATGTGATCAGCCGCGTGATGGGGATTGTGCTGGCGAGCGTCGCGGTGGATGCGATCCTGAATGGTCTTGATACGGTGGGGATCATCTCGATCTCCGGCGGCACGGCGTTACCGGCGCTGTGATCGCCCCTTGATCGGCCCCGGCACTTGGCATATCACGCGCCGCACGGCTTGCGAGAAGCCGTGTCGACACCGATCGACGATCAGGAAACGCCGTGGTCGCCCCCCTGTCGCTCGGGGCGTATCCGGCAAGGAGAAGCGACATGAAACTGAATGAACTCAGCCCCGCCGCGGGCTCGACCCCCTCGAAGAAGCGCGTCGGTCGCGGCCCCGGATCGGGCAAGGGCAAGACCGCCGGGCGCGGTATCAAGGGCCAGAAATCCCGCTCGGGTGTGGCCATCAACGGCTACGAGGGCGGCCAGATGCCGCTTTACATGCGCCTGCCGAAGCGCGGCTTCAGCAAGCCGAACCGCAAGGCGTTCGCAGTGGTGAACCTCGGCATCCTCCAGAAGTTCATCGATGCCGGCAAGATCGATGCCGCGCAGCCGATCACCGAAGAGGTGCTGGTCGAATCGGGCCTGGTGCGCCGCAGGCTCGACGGCGTCCGCGTTCTGGCCAAGGGCGATTTCTCGGCCAAGGTGACGCTGAGCGTTTCGGGCGCGTCGAAGTCGGCGGTCGAGGCGGTCGAGAAGGCCGGCGGCTCGCTTTCGGTCACGTCTGCGACGGCGGCTGAATAAGAGCTTGTGGGCCGGGGGCATCGACCTTAGTTAAGCTCAAGTTTTCCTGCGCCGCCGACCGGAAAACGGTTCGGCGGCGCATGCACAAGAGAGACAGCGAATGGCATCTGCAGCAGAGCAAATGGCGGCCAACATGAGCTGGTCGGCCTTTGGCAAGGCAACCGAACTCCGCCAGCGCATCATCTTCACCATCGGGCTTCTGATCGTCTATCGCCTCGGCACCTATATCCCGGTGCCCGGCATCGATGGGGATTCGCTGCGCGAGTTCATGTCGCGGGCGACCGCCGGGATCGGCGGCATGCTGGCGATGTTCACCGGCGGCGCAATCAGCCGGATGGGGATTTTCGCGCTGGGGATCATGCCCTATATCTCGGCGTCGATCATCATTCAGCTTCTTTCGTCCATGGTGCCATCGCTGGAGCAGCTGAAGAAGGAAGGCGAGCAGGGGCGCAAGAAGATCAACCAGTTCACGCGCTACGGCACGGTGCTTCTGGCGACCTTCCAGGCCTATGGCCTCGCCGTCAGCCTCGAGGCGGGCGGTCTTGCCACCGAGCCCGGCTGGTATTTCCGCGCCGCAACGGTGATCACCCTTGTCGGCGGTACGATGTTCCTGATGTGGCTGGGCGAGCAGATGACCTCGCGCGGGGTCGGCAACGGCATCTCGCTGATCATCTTCGTCGGCATCATCGCCGAGGTTCCGGCGGCGCTGGCGCGGTTCTTCGCTTCGGGCCGCTCGGGCGCCATCAGCCCCGCCGTCATCGTCGGCGTGCTGATCATGATGCTGGCGATGATCACCTTCGTCGTCTTCATGGAGCGCAGCCTGCGCAAAATACACATCCAGTATCCTCGCCGGCAGGTCGGGATGATGGTCTACGACTGCGGATCCAGTCACCTGCCGATCAAGGTGAACCCGGCCGGTGTCAGTCCCGCCATCTTCTCATCGTCCCTGCTGCTTCTGCCGACGACGATCGCCTCATTCTCGGGCGGGAACACCGGCCC
>NZ_JBKEAE010000184.1:0-46405 GCF_047971885.1 Tropicimonas sp.
CCATCTGGCCCAGTTTGGCCACGCGTTCCAGCAGGATGACTTGCATGATCAGGTCTCCTTACTTCACGACATAGGGCAGCAGGGCGAGAAAGCGGGCGCGCTTGATGGCGCGGGCCAGTTCGCGCTGCTTCTTGGCCGAGACGGCGGTGATACGGGAAGGGACGATCTTGCCGCGCTCGGAAATATAGCGTTGCAGCAGGCGCGTGTCCTTGTAGTCGATCCTGGGCGCGTCCTTACCCGAGAACGGGCAGACCTTGCGACGGCGGAAAAACGGTTTTGCAGCCATGTCTTGAGCTCCTTTTCTCAGGTTATGGTTTAACGGCGTTCGCGACGGCGGTCGTCGCGATCGTCGCGTTTCTGCATCTGGACCGAGGGGCCTTCCTCGTGCCCTTCGACCTTGATCGTCAGGACGCGCATCACGTCTTCATGCAGGCGCATCAGACGCTCCATCTCCTGTACCGCCGGCGCGGGTGCGTCGGTGCGGAGAAAGGCGTAATGCCCCTTGCGGTTCTTGTTGATCTTGTAGGCCATGGTCTTGACGCCCCAGTATTCCTGGTCGACGACCTTGCCTCCGTTATCCGAAAGGACTGTCGAGAAATGTTCGATCAGCCCTTCGGCCTGCGCGTTGGACAGATCCTGGCGCGCGATGAAGACATGCTCGTATAGCGGCATGCGTTTGCCTTTCGTTTCTATAGCGGCCTTCAAAGGGGGGCTTCGTGCTCCGCACCCCGCCACGAGAGGCGCCGCTGGTAATAATCCGTTTGCGGAGATGTGCGCTCTTAGTCCAGAAGGCGATAGCGCGCAAGCGGCAAGCGCCGCTATGCGCGCCTGTCGGCATACGACTGTGCGGCGGCGCAGGTTCCCTTGCCGGGGTATCTGCCCGATCTTCCGCCGGTCACTATCGGACATTCACAGTTCAAGGATCACGACAATGTACAGATCGCTGAAATCCACCGCAGGAACCGCCATGCTGGCAGGCGCGGTTTTGCTGGCCGGCCCGCTGGTGGCAACGGCCGAGACCTATGTTCTCGATCCGAGCCACAGCCAGGTTGTCTTCAGCTATACGCATATGGGTTTTTCGACCACAACCGGCATGTTCTCGGGCTTTGACGGCGAGATCGAGTGGAACAGGGAGGACCCGGCGCAAAGCTCGGTCAGCGTCGCGCTGCCCGTGCTGAGCATGTTCACCGGCTGGGAAGCCCGGGACGGGCATTTCATGGCGGACGATTTCTTCGGAGCCAGCGAGGGCGATCTGATCGCCTTCAAATCGACCGGAATCGAAGTGACCGGCGAGGAAACCGGCAGGATCACCGGCGTTCTGAGCATGAACGGTGCCGAAAAGGAGGTGGTGCTGGAGGCGAAGCTGAACGCGGCCGGCATGCACCCGATGGAAAACAAGGAATGGGCCGGGTTCAACGCGACGACAACGCTGAAACGGTCGGATTTCGGGCTCGGGCTGTTCGCGCCCGCCATCGGTGACGATATCGATGTGCGGATCTCGATCGAGGCGATGAAAGCCGAGTAAACGGTACTCCGACAGGCCGCCGGGATTACCGGCGGCCTGTTACGGAGCGGGTATCACCGGCTGCGTTCTGCCGTCAGGTCGATGTCCACCCCGACGGAGAAACCCAACGTGCCCTCGGAGGTCTGGGTGTCGCCGATGTGGAAATCGCGCCGGTCGAGCGACGTGCTGGCCCTCATCCGGGCGGTGTCGCCCTCGATGGCGAGGGTGAAGGGAAATTTGATCGGCATTTCGACCCCGCGCAGCGTCAGCGAGCCCTGCGCGAGGTAATCCCCGCCTTCGCCGGGCAACAGGTCGGCGCGGAAGGTTGCGGCGGGGAATTGCCCGGCATCGAAATATTCGGCGCCCAGTGCCTGATCGGTGACCGAGCCGAGCGTGAGCGAGCCGATGGCGACCGTGACTTCGGCTGTTCCCAGGCTGCCGCCGGTTGCGGCCTCGTCGAAGGCGATCGCCGCCTGCCAGTCGCCGAAGCTGCCTGTCACGTCCGATCCCATCTGGCGAACGGTGATGGCAAGCGTTCCTTCCCTGACCTGCCATCCGCTCGCCGCCGCCTGCACCGGATCTGCCGCCTGCGGCGTTGCAGGCGTGTCCGGACCGGAGAGGATTCCGGCGCCCATGGCCAGTATCAGAATCGCACCGGCGGCGATGGCCGGGCCGCGGCGGTGCCGCGCCGGCTCGGGGCCGGCGGCCTCGGTGCCGAACAGCATCCGCCGCAACGTGGCGTCGCGGTCGATCAGGTGGTGTTTCAGCGCCCCGGCGACATGCAGGCCGAGCGCAATGACAAGCAGGATGACGAATGCGAAATGCAGCGCGGCGAAGATATGCGCCACGGAGTCGGATTTGGGCACCAGCGGCAGCGACTGGCCGAAGGGCCACCAGATCGGGGCAAACCCTTCGGTTGCGGCGTGGTCGATCCATCCGGTCAGCGGGACCGCCACCAGGCAGACATAGAGAAGCCAGTGCACGGTTTGGGCAAGGGTCGTTTCGATCTGCCGCTCGCCGTTGAGCGGAAGGGGGTGCGGCTGGACCGCCGCCCAGAGAATCCGTGCGAGGGAGAGGAAGAAGACAGTCACGCCAAATGTCTTGTGCAGGCTGAACAGCCACATCTTCTGCCGAAGCGCTTCGCCGGTGTCGTAGGGCCAGTTTTCGGCCACGAAGCCGAGCGGAAGCAGGATCGCGATCAGCAGCGCGACGAACCAGTGCAGGCTGCGGGCGACCAGACCGTAGCGGGTGGGGGAATTATGCAATGCCATGTCGGCTCCGTTGGGAGGTGTGTATCGAAGACCGGGGTAGACCGGCACGCCGGTGATGCCCATGCGAGCCACCGCACAGCCGCTGTGCGGACGGCGGCGAACGCCGCATCGCTTGTGGGATATCGTCCGAGGCGCTAGACCGGCGTCACGAAAAAGCAAACCGAAGGATGAGGGCATGAGCCGCGCATTTGTGTTTCCGGGGCAGGGCGCCCAGACGATCGGCATGGGAAAGGCGCTTGCCGATGCCTATCCGCAGGCGCAGGCCGTGTTCGACGAGGTGGACGAGGCGCTGGGGCAGGACCTGTCGGGCCTGATCTGGGAGGGCGATATCGAAACGCTGACGCTAACCGAAAACGCCCAGCCGGCGCTGATGGCGACCTCGCTCGCCGCGTTGCGCGCGCTTCAGGCCGAAGGGGTCGGAATCGAGGTGGCATCCTTTGTGGCGGGCCATTCGCTGGGTGAATATTCCGCGCTGGCGGCGGCCGGGGCGCTGAGCGTGGCGGATACCGCCCGGCTGTTGCGGATTCGCGGACGCGCCATGCAGCAGGCCGTTCCGGTGGGGCGGGGCGCGATGGCTGCGATCCTCGGGCTCGATCTGGTCACGGTGCAGGAGGTCGCGGCCGAGGCTGCCCAAGGCGGTGTCTGTGCGGCAGCCAACGACAACGATCCGGCGCAGGTCGTGGTTTCGGGCGACAAGGCGGCGGTCGAGCGCGCGATCGGGATCGCGAAGGGCAGGGGTGCGAAGCGCGCGATCCTGCTGCCGGTTTCCGCACCCTTCCATTGCGCCCTGATGGGCCCGGCCGCCGATGCGATGGCCGAGGCGCTGGCGCAGGTTCACATCGAACCGCCCAGGGTGCCGGTGGTGGCCAATGTCCGGGCGGCGGCGGTGACCGACCCGCAGGGGATCAGGGAATTGCTGGTCGAGCAGGTGACCCATTCGGTACGCTGGCGCGAATCCGTCCTGTGGATGGCGGCGCAGGGCGTTGACGAGATGTGGGAAATCGGCGCCGGCAAGGCGCTGAGCGGCATGGTGCGGCGGATCGACAAGTCGGTGGCCACACGCGCGGTGGGCACGCCGGAGGACGTGAAGGACGCGGCCGAAAGCGTTCGCGGCTGAGCGCGGCGGGACATATAGCGAAAGGAGAGCGGGATGTTCGATCTGACGGGCCGGAAGGCGCTGGTGACCGGGGCCTCGGGGGGGATCGGCGGGGCGATCGCCAGGGCGCTGCATGAGGCGGGGGCGACGGTGGCGCTGTCGGGCACCCGGACCGGGCCGCTGGAGGCGCTGGCCGGCGAACTGGGCGAGCGCGCCCACGTTCTGCCGTGCAACCTGAGCGATGCGACAGCGGTCGATGCCCTGCCCAAGCAGGCGATCGGGGCCATGGGCGGGGTGGATATTCTGGTCAACAACGCGGGCATCACCCGCGACCAGATCTTCATGCGGATGTCGGATGACGAATGGGCGCAGGTGATCGAGGTCAATCTGACGTCGACCATGCGGCTCTGTCGCGGAGTGATGCGGCCGATGATGAAGGCACGCTGGGGACGTATCGTCAACATCTCGTCGGTGGTCGGGGCAACCGGGAACCCCGGGCAGGCGAATTATGCCGCGTCGAAGGCGGGGATGATCGGACTGACCAAATCCATCGCCTGCGAGGTGGCGAGCCGCGGCATCACCGCAAATGCAGTGGCGCCGGGGTTCATCGCCACCGCGATGACCGACAGTCTGACCGACGAGCAGAAGGCCGCGATCAACGCCAGAATCCCCGCCGCCCGCATGGGCACCGCCGAGGAGATCGCCGCTGCGGTTCTTTACCTTGCCAGCCCCGAAGCGGGGTATGTTACCGGCGCGACGCTCCATGTGAACGGCGGGATGGCGATGCTCTGAGACGGGATTCTCCGCCGGGGCGCGGCTGCCGGTCTTGTGAAATCGGTGCCGCTCGCCCATGGTGCGGGGAGTCGGTGGTGGGCGCTAACGGATCGCGCGTCAAAGCGTTTGCTTTTGCAGGCGGACATGGTAAAGGCGGCGCAGATTTTTGACCGGCACTTGCCAAATGCGGGCGGTCAGGTCACAAGCCCCACCAGCGACGGGACGTAATCGCCCGTGGGACAAACGGGAAATCGCCCGTAGCCGGGCATTGGATACAACGGGGTGAAAGCCCCAAGGCAAGAGGAAGTGACATGAGCGACATCGCCGATCGCGTGAAGAAGATTGTTGTCGAGCACCTGAGCGTCGACGAGGACAAGGTGACCGAAAGCGCGTCGTTCATCGACGATCTGGGGGCCGACAGCCTCGATACCGTGGAACTGGTGATGGCCTTCGAAGAAGAGTTCGGCATCGAGATTCCCGACGATGCGGCCGAGACGATCCAGACCTTCGGCGACGCGGTGAAGTTCATCACCGAAGCTTCCTGATCCGACATTCCCGCAAGGGTCTGGATGGCGCTCCGTTCGGGGCGCCATTTTCTTTTGCGGTGCCGCCCGGCCGACCGGATGACAGGGGTGCGTGGCGGCGTTCGCGTGCCGATGGCGACAGGTTGTGTTGCGCGGGCCTGCCGCCGCGTGTATCACGCCCGAAAGTCGAAAATCGAACCGAGGTACATTGAGATGCGGCGAGTAGTTGTCACTGGCTTGGGCTTGGTTACCCCCCTTGCGTGTGGTGTCGAGGAGACCTGGAACCGCCTGTTGGCCGGGCAATCCGGTGCCGGCCCGATCACCCGGTTCGACGCATCGCGCGTGACAACGAAATACGCCTGCGAAATCCCGTTCGGCGACGGCTCGGGCGGCACGATGAATCCCGACGACTGGATGGAGCCGAAGGAGCGCCGCAAGGTGGACGACTTCATCCTCTACGGTGTCGCCGCCGCCGAGCAGGCGGTGAACGATGCCGGCTGGAGGCCGCAGGACGAGGAAAGCCGCCTGCGCACCGGCGTGCTGATCGGCTCGGGCATCGGCGGGCTGACGACGATTGCCGATACGGCGGTGCTGCTGAACGAAAAGGGACCGCGGCGGGTATCGCCCTTTTTCATTCCCGGATCGCTGATCAACCTTGTCAGCGGCCAGGTCAGCATTCGCTACGGTTTCAGGGGGCCGAACGTGTCGGTGGTGACGGCCTGTTCGACCGGTGCCCACGCCATAGGCGATGCGGCGCGGCTGATTGCGCTGGACGATGCGGATGTGATGGTCGCCGGCGGTGCCGAAAGTCCGATCAGCGAGATCGGGATTGCCGGGTTCAATGCCTGCAAGGCGCTGTCGACGAAATTCGCCGACGCACCGCAGACGGCGAGCCGCCCGTGGGATGTGGGCCGCGATGGTTTTGTGATGGGCGAGGGCGCCGGTATCGTGGTGCTGGAGGAATACGAACATGCCAGGGCGCGTGGCGCGCGGATCTATGGCGAGATTCTCGGCTATGGTCTGTCGGGCGATGCCTATCACATCACCGCGCCATCGGAAAACGGCGAGGGCGGCGAGCGTTCGATGCGGGCGGCGCTGAAACGGGCGCGGCTTGAGCCGAAGGATATCGACTATATCAACGCCCACGGCACATCGACCATGGCCGATACCATCGAGCTTGGCGCGGTCGAGCGTTTGCTTGGCGATGCCGCCGGCCGGGTAACGATGTCTTCCACCAAGTCGTCCATCGGGCACCTGCTGGGGGCGGCAGGTTCGGCCGAGGCGATCTTCTGCCTGCTGGCGATCCGCGACCAGGTCGCGCCGCCGACGATCAACCTCGATACTCCGGCGCGCGAGACGGCCATCGATCTTGCCCCGAACCGCAAGGTCGAACGCCGGATCGACATTGCGCTGACCAACTCGTTCGGATTCGGCGGCACCAATGCCAGCCTCGTGATCGGCCGGGCCGGCGCCTGATGGCAAGGGCGATCGCCTCCAACGCGCTGACGGTTCTCGTCGTCCTGATGCTGGCGGCCGCGGGTGCCTTTGCCTGGGGCCGTGCGCAATATGCCGGCACCGGGCCGCTTGACGATGCGATTTGCGTCATGGTCGCACCGGGCGCTTCGATGGCGTCGGTTTCGCAGCAACTGCAAGAGCGCGGCGCGATCTCGAACGCGACGATCTTCCGGCTGGGTGCCGAGTATTCGGACCGGGCCGACAAGCTGAAGGCCGGTAGCTTCGTGGTCCCGGCCGGTGCATCGATGGACCAGATCATCGAGGCGGTGACAGCCAGCGGACGCAGCACCTGCGGCACCGAAATCAACTACCGGATCGGTGTCAACAGCAGCAACATGCTGGTGCGCGAACTTGATCCGGCAACACAGGGCTATACCGAGGTTGCAAGCTACGACCCCGGAAGCGACCCGACGCCCGGGGTGATGGAGTCGGTCCTGGCGAGCCCGGGCACGCGGTTCCGGGTGACGCTGGCTGAAGGTGTCACGAGTTGGCAGGTTGTCGATGCGTTGGCGCGCGCTAGCTTCCTCGATGGCGAGATCGGTCAGGTTCCGCTGGAAGGGACGCTTGCCCCCGACAGCTACGAGGTGACGCCCGGCGCGTCGCGAAGCGGGTTGATCGCCGAGATGAGCGACCGTCAGGCGGGTATCCTGAACGATCTCTGGGCCGCGCGAGCCCCCGGCCTGCCGGTGGAGGACCCGCAGCAGGCGCTGACGCTTGCGTCGATCGTGGAAAAGGAGACCGCCGTTCCGGAGGAGCGCCGCCGGGTGGCAAGTGTATTCGTCAACCGGCTGCGGCAGGGAATGCGGCTTCAGACCGATCCGACGGTCATCTACGGGCTGACCGAGGGCAGGGGCGTTCTGGGGCGCGGCCTGCGCCAGAGCGAGTTGCGCCGGGCAACGCCCTACAACACCTATGTCGTTCAGGGCTTACCGCCGACACCAATTGCGAACCCCGGCAGGGCGTCGATAGAGGCAGCGCTGAATCCCGAGGATTCGGATTACCTCTATTTTGTTGCGGACGGGACCGGCGGCCACGTTTTTGCCACAACGCTTGACGAGCACAACCGCAATGTCCAGCGCTGGCGGGCCATCGAGGCGCAGCGGCAGGGGCAGTAGGAAAAGGTTAATAATCAGTAACCTGGCGTGCGCTGGGCGCGCCGGGCGGGCAGAGTTCTCTTGACTCGGCGAACGGTCCAAAGTAGAAACAGATCAAGCTGGAAGAAATGGGCAAGCACCGGATCGCAAAGATCGCGGTGCTTTTTCATTTGCTCGTGCGGAGGCATGAGAAAGAGCAGGTTCAATAAATGGATAACAGCTTGAAGCCCGAATTTCACGGGAACGGTACCGGTCTGTTTTTCGACCAGGCAATGGAACTCTATCGGAGCGGCTCGAAACAGCTCACCGATATCATCCGCGAGGTCGGCGAGGGAAAAACCGACCGCGCGAAGAAGCTTTCGCCGGTTCTGTCCGAGATGCGGAAAGCTTCGATCACCATGATGGAGGAGGCGCGTAATGTCGAAGAGCTTCGCCGCAAGCTCGTCGGGGATGTTCATGAGCAGCCTCTCGACCTTGCCGGGGCCCGCGATGAGATCGGGCGCAGAATGGCTCGTCTGCGGGCCGCGAGAGGTGCAGCGGGCGTTTCTTGACGGGTTGAGCGAAAACGCCCTGGCGGCATTGCCCTGGCTCTTCGAGTTCTGGGCGATGCCGCACCAGTTGCCGCCGGCGGGCGACTGGAAGACCTGGGTGATTCTGGGCGGGCGCGGCGCGGGCAAGACCCGCGCCGGTGCCGAATGGGTCCGCGCGCGGGTCGAGGGTGCGACGCCGCGCGATCCCGGCCGTGCGCGGCGCGTGGCGCTGGTTGGCGAAACGGTCGATCAGGTCCGGGAGGTGATGGTTTTCGGGGAGAGCGGGATACTTGCCTGCTCTCCGCCGGACCGCCGCCCCGTCTGGCAGGCCGGACGCAAGCGTCTGGTCTGGGCCAACGGCGCGATTGCGCAGGTGTTTTCGGCCCACGACCCCGAAAGCCTGCGTGGACCGCAGTTCGATTGCGCCTGGGTTGACGAGCTTGCCAAGTGGCGGAAGGCCGGGGAGGCCTGGTCGATGCTGCAATTCGGTTTGCGGCTGGGTGAGAATCCGCAGCAATGCGTGACGACGACCCCGCGCGATGTGGCGGTTCTGAAGGAACTGCTCAAGCGCGACTCGACGGTTGTGACCTCGGCGCCGACCGAGGCAAACCGGGCGAATTTGGCCGGGAGCTTTCTGGAAGAGGTTCGCAGCCGATACGCCGGCACGCGGCTCGGGCGACAGGAACTTGATGGCGTTCTGGTCGAGGAGACCGACGGTGCGCTGTGGACGCCGAGAACGATAGAGGCATCGCGGGTCGAAGCGGCGCCGGTGCTCGACCGGATTATCGTTGCGATCGACCCGCCGGTGACCGGGCACGACGGGTCGGACGAATGCGGGATCGTTGTCGTCGGGGTATCGGCAAGGGGCGATCCGCGCCATTGGCAGGCTTATGTGCTGGAAGATGCAAGCGTCGCGGCTGCATCGCCGATGGCCTGGGCCCGTGCGGCAGTTGCCGCGCGCGACCGCCACGATGCCGAGCGGCTGGTGGCGGAGGTCAATCAGGGCGGCGATCTGGTGCAGACGGTCCTCAACCAGATCGATCCGCTGCTTCCCTTTCGCGCCGTCCGTGCCAGTCGCGGCAAGGCAGCCCGGGCCGAGCCGGTTGCCGCACTTTACGAACAGGGGCGCGTGCATCATCTGCGCCACCTTGCGGAACTGGAAGACCAGATGTGCCGGATGTCCACACGCGGATACGACGGCAAGGGGTCGCCGGACCGGCTGGATGCGCTGGTCTGGGCGCTGACCGAACTGATGATTGTGCCAGGCGGACAATTCAGACGACCGTCGATCCGGACGCTGTAGCCCATCACACGCGCGGTGCGTGGGGATGCGCGGCTGCCGGATTTCGGCGCCCCGATCCTCGCCATGCCCGCCCCCTGCCATCCGGCAGGGGGCCGCAGCGCGCGGGTCTGGCAGCGCACAGACAGAAACAACAGGAGTACGATAGCATGCTGGAATTCCTGCGTCGGTCGGGGGCGACATCCGACCCGGCCGAGATACCGGAGCGCAAGGCCTCGGCCGCCGGGCCGATTGTGTCGTGGCAGGGTGCGGGGCGTATCGTCTGGTCGCCGCGCGACACGGCATCGCTGACCAGAACCGGCTTTGTCGGAAATCCGGTCGGCTTTCGCTGCGTGAAACTGATCGCCGAGGCGGCAGCGGCGGTGCCGCTTGTCTGTCAGGATGGAAAACGCCGCTACGACACCCATCCGATCACCGACCTTCTGGCGCGTCCGAACCCCGCCCAGGGGAGGGCCGAACTGCTGGAAGCGCTCTACGGGCAGTTGCTGCTGTCGGGTGACGGGTACCTCGAAGCGGTCGGTGACGGGGTGACCCCCTATGAGTTGCATGTCCTGCGCAGCGAGCGGATGAGCATCGTTCCGGGTGCCGACGGCTGGCCGGTTGCTTACGAATATGCGGTGAGCGGCAGAAAGCACAGGTTCGAAATGACCGGAGCCGCGCCACCGATCTGCCATCTCAAGAGCTTCCACCCGCAGGACGACCATTACGGCATGTCGCCGATGCAGGCGGCGGCGACGGCGATCGACGTGCACAACAGCGCCTCGCGCTGGTCGAAAGCGCTGCTGGACAATGCCGCGCGCCCGTCGGGTGCCATCGTCTACCGGAGTTCGGATGGCAGCCCGGGAACGCTGAGTGCCGATCAGTACGACCGGCTCCTGAGCGAGATGGAGCTCCATCATCAGGGCGCGCGCAACGCCGGCCGGCCGATGCTGCTCGAGGGCGGGCTCGACTGGAAGCCGATGGGATTTTCGCCCGCGGATATGGAGTTTCACGAAACGAAAATCGCCGCCGGCCGCGAGATCGCGACCGCCTTCGGTGTGCCGCCGATGCTGCTCGGCATTCCCGGTGACATGACCTATGCCAACTATCAGGAGGCGAACCGGGCTTTCTATCGCCTGACGGTGCTTCCGCTGGCGACGCGGGCGGTGGCGTCGATTTCGGCCTGGCTCGGCCGCTTCGACCTGCCGCCCGCCAACCTCGAACCCGATCTGGACAGGATTTCGGCGCTCAGCAGCGAACGCGAGGGGCAGTGGGCGCGGATCGGCGCCGCGTCGTTCCTGACCGACGGCGAGAAGCGTGCGCTGCTGGGGCTGCCGCCGCTTCCCAACGATGAGTGAGACCCGAACAAGGAAATCCGGATGATGACAGACACATTGAATGGCGGGCTCGAACGGAAGTTCTGCCAGTTCGACGCAACGCTTGCGGTACGGGACGGATCGGAAATCGCCGGCTATGCCTCGCTTTTCGGGAGGGTGGATCAGGGCGGCGATATCGTGCAGTCCGGCGCCTACGGTGCTTCGCTGCGGGCGCTCGAGGCGGCCGGGCGCCGGGTCAAGATGCTGTGGCAGCACGATCCGGCACAGCCGAGCGGCGTCTGGGACGAAGTGCGCGAAGACGAGCGCGGGCTTTATGTCAGGGGTCGCATCCTGCGCGAGATCGAGAAAGGCCGCGAAGCGGCGGCGCTGATCGAGGCGGGTGCCATCGACGGGCTTTCGATCGGATATCGCACCAAGCGTGCAGAGAAGGATGCCGGCGGGCGCCGTTTGCTGCACGATCTGGAGCTTTGGGAGGTGTCGCTTGTCACCTTTCCGATGCTTCCCGAAGCGCGGGTAGGCGCCAAGGCGGAAAGCCCGGACAGCAACCCGATGCGTGAACTGGCGGAGGCGCTGCAAGCGGCCCGCCACGACCTGGCGGCCGACAGACCCGCCACAACCTAATCATCCCCACCTGGAAGGATCCCTGTGATGCGTACATCCGAGACCAAGGCTCGGGACGGGCGGCCTGCGCCCGAATTCAATGCGGCGATGATCGGGTTTCTGAGCGATTTCAGAAACTTTCACGCCGAAATCAAATCGAAGCTTCAGAAACAGGAAGAGCGACTGACCATGCTGGATCGGAAATCCCTGATTGCCGGGCGACCCGCCCTTGCCGGTGCCGCCGAAAGCGCCGGGGCACCCCACCAGAAGGCCTTTGAAACCTACCTTCGTTCGGGTGACGACGATGGCCTGCGCGGACTGGAATTCGAGGGAAAGGCGATGTCGACCGCAGTTGCGGCCGATGGTGGATATCTGGTCGATCCCGAGACCTCGGCGATGATCAAGGGCGTGCTGAAATCGAGCGCCTCGATCCGGTCGATTGCCAATGTCGTCAACGTCGAGGCGACATCGTTCGACGTGCTGATCGATCATGGGGAACTGGGAAGCGGATGGGCAACCGAGACCGCTTCGAGCATCGAGACGGACACGCCCCAGATCGAGCGCATCACCATTCCGCTGCACGAGCTTTCGGCGATGCCGAAGGCGAGCCAGCGGCTGCTCGATGACAGTGCCTTCGACATCGACAGCTGGCTGGCGGAACGGATCGCCGACAAGTTCGCCCGCGCCGAGGCGGCGGCTTTCGTCAACGGCGATGGCATCGACAAGCCCACCGGATTTCTGAGCCACCCGGTGGTGGGCAACGACGCCTGGACGTGGGGGGCGCTGGGTTACGTGGCAAGTGGTGCCGATGGCGCGTTCGGCAGCGCCGACGCGCTGATCGATCTGGTCTATGCGCTGGGCGCGGTCTACCGCGCCAATGCGAGCTTCGTGATGAACTCGAAAACAGCCGGCACGGTGCGCAAGCTCAAGGACAGCGACGGGCGGTTCCTGTGGTCCGACGGGCTTGCGGCCGGAGAACCCGCGCGCCTGCTCGGCTATCCGGTTCTGATCGCCGAAGACATGCCCGACATCGCACCGGACAGTTGCGCGATTGCGGTCGGCGATTTTGCCGCCGGCTACACCGTTGCCGAGCGTCCCG
This sequence comes from Tropicimonas sp., assembly GCF_047971885.1. Lineage (NCBI taxonomy): Bacteria > Pseudomonadati > Pseudomonadota > Alphaproteobacteria > Rhodobacterales > Roseobacteraceae > Tropicimonas > Tropicimonas sp. Next base: position 12,624 of record NZ_JBKEAE010000184.1, read on the forward strand.
ACCTGCGGGTGCTGCGCGATCCGTTTTCGGCCAAGCCGCATGTACTGTTCTATGCGACGAAACGTGTTGGCGGAGATGTCAGCGATTTTGCCGCCATCAAGGTGCTGAAGTTCTCGTCCGTCTGATTTCGATGCAGCAGACTTCCCCGGGTGTTTGACCGGGGCAGTCGGCAGGTGCGCGCCACGACCACCACTCGCCGTGTTGTCCAGCTGCTCCCCTCCGTCCGAGCGACACGGGGCGCGCACCTGTCACCCGATCCCCCGAGGGGAAGATCACTTCGGAGAATTTGATGATGCTTGTCGAGCAGACCAGTGTGCCTGCTTCTGCACTACCTGTTGCGGATTTTCGGGATCACCTTCGCCTGGGAACAGGGTTTGCCGACGACGGCGCGGAAGACAGCCTGCTGGAAACGTTCCTGCGGGCGGCGATTGCCGCAGTCGAGGCGTGGACCGGAAAGGCATTGCTGGAACGGGATTTCACCTGGACGCTGATCGCCTGGCGCGATGGCCGGGCGCAGACGATACCGATTGCCCCGGTCAGCGCGATCGGAGCGGTTCGCATGATCGATTGCCTGGATTGGCAGACGATCGTCGACCCATCGAAATACCGCTTGCAGCAGGACACGCACCGGCCCGCCCTGGTTGCGCGGGCCGCGAGGTTGCCGACCATCCCGCCGCAGGGATCCGTGCTGATCGAATTCACTGCGGGGTTTGGCCCGACCTGGGCCGAAGTGCCGGCGGACCTAGCGCAGGCGGTGATGCTGCTTGCGGCCTATTACTACGAATACCGGCACGAGATGCGCGTTGGCGGCGCGGTGATGCCCTATGGCGTGTCGTCGCTGGTGGATCGCTGGCGTAACGTCCGCCTGATGGGAGGGGGGCGCATATGAGCGTGTCATCCCCGGAGCTTACCCGCAGGCTTGTGCTGGAGGCGCTGGAGCGCACACCCGACGGTGCGGGCGGTTACGTCGATGCCTGGGCGGCGCTGGGATCGGTCTGGGCGCAGGTGACTGCGGGAAGCGGGCGGGAGAGTGCAGCGGATGCGCTGCCGGTTTCGTCAGTTCCCTACCGGGTTATCGTACGCTCGGCGCCGGCCGGCTCGCCCCGGCGCCCGCGGCCCGACCAGCGGTTTCGTGAAGGAAGCCGCTGTTTTCACATTCTGGCCGTGGCCGATGCCGACGCGCATGGCCGCTACCTGACGTGTTTTGCGCGCGAAGAAGAGGTCTCGACATGAGCTATGGGGTAGCCGCCGCGCTTCAGACGGCGATCTATGGCCTGCTGGTCAACGACACGAAGATTGCCGAGCTGGTCGGCCCGAACGTCTTTGACGAGGCGCCGGCGGGCGCGGTTCCAGATCTCTACGTTACTCTCGGCCCGGAGGTTGGCCTGGCCGCCGGCGACAAGACCGGGCAGGGCGCCCGCCACCGCTTCACGGTCAGCGTGGTTTGCGGCGCCGCCGGATTTCACGGCGCGAAGCGGATTGCCGGAGCGGTATCGGATGCGCTGGATGATGCCCGTCCGGAACTGGCGCGCGGCAGGGTCGTCGGGATGCAGTTCCTGCGGGCCGATGCGCGCAGGGCGGGCACGCAAGGCAAGCGACGCATCGATTTGCGCTTCGAAGCGCGGGTCGAAGACGACTGATCCATCAAAAGAAATCTCGAACACTGGAGAATGCACATGGGTGCGCAATCGGGGAAAGACCTGCTGATCAAGCTCGACATGAATGGGTTTGGCCAATTCGAGACGGTGGCGGGGCTCAGAGCGACGCGGATGAGTTTCAACGCCGAGACGGTCGACGTGACCAATCTGGACAGCGCGGGCGGCTGGCGCGAGTTGCTGTCCGGGGCGGGTGTGAAGAGCGCATCGCTGAGTGGCTCCGGTGTTTTCAAGGACGATGCAACCGACGAGCGTGCGCGGCGGCTCTTCTTCGATGCGGCCCTGCCGCAGTTTCAGGTGATCATTCCGGATTTCGGCATCATCGAAGGGCCGTTCCAGATCACCTCGATCGAATATGCCGGCAGCTACAACGGTGAGGCGACCTATGAGCTTTCGATGGCGTCGGCCGGGGCGCTGAACTTTACGGCGATCTGACCATGGCCAATCCGTGGAGAGGCGAGGTGTTGCTGCATCTCGACGGTGAGCCCAGGGTCTGCAAGCTTACCCTGGGAACGCTTGCCGAACTGGAGGCCGAGCTTGGCGAAGGATCGATTCTGACGCTGGTCACGCGGTTCGAGGCCGGCCGGTTTTCGGCGCGCGACGTGCTGGCTGTTGTGATCGCGGGGCTTCGCGGGGGCGGCTGGTCGGGCACGCTTGCCGAATTGCGTACCGCCGAGATCGGCGGCGGTGTCGCCGGTGCGGCCGGGGCCGCAGCGCAGCTTCTGGCGCGGGCGTTCGCGCTGCCGCCGGCCGGCGAGTGACCCGATGGACTGGCGGGGTTTGATGAGCCTCGGAGTGCGGCGGCTGGGGTTGAAGCCGGCGGAATTCTGGCAACTGACGCCGGCAGAACTGCTGCTGATGCTGGGGTTCGACCCCGGGCAGCCCCTGCTGACGCGGGCGCGGCTTGCCGATCTGGCGCGCCGCTATCCGGATCTGACGAAAGGGCACTACGATGACGATTGATCCGGAGGGGATCGAAGATTTCGATTTGCAGGTCGATGCACTGACGACAACGCTGTCGTCGGCCGGATCGCTGGTTGGCCTGTTCGATGCGGAATTGCGCAAGATGCAGGGCAGCGCGCTGAGAACCGGCAGCAGCGTCGGATCGCTTTCCTCAAGCATCAGCGGAAACCTGCGGCGTGCGTTCGACGGGCTGATGTTCGATGGCATGAAGCTGTCGGATGCGATGAAAACCGTCGCATCGTCGATCATCGATGCATCCTATTCGGCGGCGATCAAGCCGGTTACCAGCCAGTTCGGGAGCATCCTGAGCCAGGGGCTTGCCGGGATCGGTGCCGCCGCCTTCAGGGATGGTGCGAGCTTTGCCCAGGGGCGCGTGATGCCCTTTGCCAAAGGGGGCGTCGTGACCGCGCCGACCGCCTTTCCGATGCGCGGCGGAACCGGCCTGATGGGCGAGGCCGGCCCCGAAGCCATCATGCCGCTGGCACGTGGTGCCGATGGCCGGCTCGGTGTTGCAACCGAAGGAACCGGCACGCGCCCGGTTCAGGTGGTGATGAACATATCGACCCCCGATGTCTCGGGGTTTCAGCGCAGCCAGTCGCAAATCGCGGCACGGGTGAACCGTGCGCTGACGCTCGGGCAGCGAAATCGCTAGGCTGATCGAAAGGTACGGACATGAGTTTTCACGAAGTACGATTTCCGACGTCACTCGGCTTTGGTTCGATCGGCGGACCGGAGCGAAGGACCGAGATCGTCACACTGGCCAACGGTTTCGAGGAGCGTAATACGCCGTGGAAACACTCGCGTCGTCGCTACGACGCCGGGCTGGGGCTGCGGTCGCTCGACGACCTGCAGGAACTGCTTGCGTTCTTCGAGGCCCGCCGGGGGCAGTTGTTCGGGTTCCGTTGGAAGGACTGGGCGGATTTTCGCAGCGGGTTACCCTCGCAGGCGGTTTCACCTTTCGATCAGCCGATCGGGGCGGGCGATGGCGGAACAACGAAGTTTCAGTTGGTCAAGACCTATCGTTCAGGCGAGGCCGAGTACATTCGTCCGATCACCAAGCCGGTCGCCGGCAGCGTTGTCATTGCAGTGGACGGTGCCGAGGTTCCCGCCCCGGAATGGACGGTCGACACCGCCACCGGCATTGTCAGCCTTGCCGTCGCACCTGACGTTGGCGCGGCGATTTCCGCCGGATTCGAATTCGACGTGCCGGTGCGGTTCGATACCGACAGCATCCGGGCCTCGGTAGTGACGTTTCAGGCGGGCGAGGTACCCGACGTTCCGGTGGTCGAGGTGCGTGTCTGATGGCTGTTCGTACTGAACCCGCAAGGCGCCTGATCGAACACCTGCAAAGCGGAACCACAACCGTTTGCCGCTGCTGGAAGATCATCCGCCGGGACGGGGCGACCATGGGCTTTACCGACCACGACGAGGCGTTGGGTTTCGATGGTACGATCTTCGCCGCATCAAGCGGGATGGCGGCACGAACCCTTGCCACGACAACGGGGATGGCGGTCGATAACAGTGAAGCACTCGGCACGCTGAGTGATATGGCGATGAGCGAGGCGGATATCCTTGCCGGCCGCTACGATCACGCCGAGGTGCTCCTGTGGCTGGTTAACTGGACCGATACGACGGAACGGATGTTGCAGTTTTCGGGGTCGCTAGGCGAAGTGACCCGAAGCGGCGGCCAATTTTGGGCGGAATTGCGAAGCCTGACCGAGGCACTGAACGCCCCCCATGGAAGAACCTTTCAACGAGGCTGCACCGCGATATTCGGCGATGCATCCTGTGGCATCGACGCAGACGCCCCGGAATATTCGAAGGTCGTTCAGGTTGCCGGGGCCACGGACGGGCGGGAGTTTTGTTTCGATACGTTGGAGGAGTATCCGGCGCGCTGGTTCGAAAAGGGGCGCCTGAGCGTGGTAAGCGGAACGGCGACGGGACTGGTCGGTATCATCAAGTCTGACCGACTGTCCGGAGGCATGCGCCAGATAGATCTTTGGCACGGATTGCGCTGCGCCGTTGCCGCGGGCGATGAGGTTCGTGTCGAAGCGGGATGCAACAAGCGGGCAGCAACCTGCCGCAACCGGTTCAACAACATGGCGAATTTCGGCGGATTCCCTCACGTGCCCGGGGAAGATTGGCTTACGGCCTATCCCAGATCATCGGACGAGAATGATGGTGGCAGCATTTTCGGCGGGGCTGGCCAATTCGATGAATGAGGATTTCACGAAGCGGGACGATATTGTCGGGATCGCGCGATCATGGATCGGAACCCCGTATCGCCACCAGGCATCTGTTCGGGGGAGCGGCGCGGATTGTCTGGGGCTGGTGCGTGGTGTCTGGCGCACACTATACGGGCGCGAGCCTGAAACGGTGCCGGACTATACTGCCGACTGGTCCGAGGCGGGACAACATGAACGCCTGTGGTGTGCGGCCGGTCGCAACCTCCGGCAGCGCGCAGCTGCCGATGATTTCCGGAATGGCGATGTGCTGCTGTTTCGTATGCGTGCGGATCGTATTGCCAAACATGTTGCGATCGCGGCCTCCCGTGGCAGGACATGGACGTTCATTCACGCCTACAGCGGCCACGGCGTGATCGAGAGCTGCCTGACCGATCCATGGCGGCGAAAGATCGTTGCGGCTTTTGAGTTTCCCGAAGGAGGTGAGTAATGGCAACCATTTTGCTTTCTGCCGCTGGTGCGGCGGTGGGCGGTGCCTTTGGTGGAACCGCGTTCGGTATTTCAACCGCCATGATCGGCCGTGCCATTGGCGCGACCGTCGGCCGAATGATCGATCAGGCGATCATCGGTACCGGCAGCGAGGTGATCGAGACTGGCCGGCTGGAAAGATACCGTCTGACCGGCGCGAGCGAAGGTGCTGCCATTCCGGATGTATACGGTCGCATGCGGATTGCCGGGCAGGTGATCTGGAGTTCGCGTTTCAACGAACACGTCTCGACCAGCGATGTCGGCGGAAAGGGTGTCGGACGTGGTGCGCAGGCCAGAGAATACAGCTATTCCGTGAGCCTGGCGATTGCCCTTTGTGAGGGTGAAATCCTGCGGATCGGGCGTATTTGGGCCGATGGAATGGAAATTGGCGGCGACGATCTGGATTTCCGCGTCTACACGGGCAGCGTGGAACAGGAACCCGATCCCAAGATCGAGGCGGTCGAAGGCATCGGGAACGCTCCTGCCTATCGCGGCACGGCTTATGTCGTCTTCGAGGATTTGCAGCTTGCAAATTACGGAAACCGCGTGCCGCAGTTTTCGTTCGAGGTGATACGCGCCACCAGGGCGGAGTGCGTTCCTGAAGAGTGCAGGAGCCTTTCGGAGACCATCGAGGCGGTCGCGTTAATACCCGGCACCGGCGAATATTTACTCGCGACCACGCCGGTTCATTATTCTTCGGGATTTGGATGGAACAAGTCTGCGAACGTCCATTCGGTGAGCGGCATGACCGATTTTTCGACGTCGCTGGAGCATCTGGGGCTGGAGTTGCCGCGATGCAAGTCCGTGTCACTGGTCGTGTCGTGGTTCGGTAATGACCTGCGGTGTCCGTCCTGTGACCTGGTGCCCAAGGTCGAGCAATCCCACACCGATGGAACCGGAATGCCGTGGCGGGTCGGCGGGCTTGCCCGAGAGGATGCGGAAACCGTAGTGCGGATCGACGACAGACCCGTCTATGGCGGCACCCCGTCCGATCAATCGGTTGTCGAGGCGATCCGGGCAATTTCCGAAAGCGGCAAGGACGTGATGTTCTATCCGTTCATCCTGATGGAACAGATGGCGGGAAACACGCTTGCCGATCCGTGGACCGGAGATGCCGGGCAGCCCGTTTTGCCGTGGCGCGGACGCATTACCACATCGCGTGCCGCCGGCATTGCCGGGTCTGCGGATGGGAGCGAGGCTGCGGTCCTGGAGGTGAGGCAGTTCTTCGGAAGCGCCCGGGCAAGCGATTTTTCCGTGTCGCACGGAACCGTCGAGTATTCCGGTGCGGACGAGTGGTCATACCGCCGTTTCATTCTTCATTATGCGCACCTGTGCGCGGCGGCGGGCGGTGTCGTTTCATTCTGTATCGGATCGGAAATGCGCGGACTGACCCAGATCCGGGGGTCGCAGAATTCGTTTCCCGCAGTTGAGGAACTAAGGGATCTGGCAGCCGAAGTCAGGACGATCCTCGGCGCCACGACGAAAATAGGATATGCCGCCGACTGGAGCGAATATTTCGGATTTCAACCGGACGATGGGTCGGGCGATGTGTTCTTCCACCTCGATCCGCTGTGGGCTGATGACAACATCGATTTCGTCGGCATCGACAATTACATGCCGGTTTCCGATTGGCGCGATGGCTCGGGACACAGCGATGCCCATTGGAAGAGCATCTACAATATCGACTACCTCAAATCGAACATCTGTGGTGGAGAAGGATATGACTGGTACTATGCCGATGCGGATGGCCGTGATGCGCAGGTTCGCCTTCCGATAGAGGATGCAGCCCATTCCGAGCCGTGGGTGTTTCGCTACAAGGATATTGTGAACTGGTGGAGCAGGCCGCACTACAATCGGGTTGCGGGTGTTCGTGAGGGTATCCCGACCGCTTGGGCTCCGGAATCTAAGCCAGTCTGGTTTACCGAACTGGGGTGCGCGGCAGTCGATAAGGCGACCAACCAGCCCAACAAGTTCGTCGATCCCAAATCCTCGGAATCCGGTTATCCCTATCACTCGAATGGCATGCGCGACGATTACTTGCAGCAACAATATCTTCGGGCATTGCACGGCTATTGGAACGATCCCGAAAACAACCCGGTTTCGACGGTCTATGGGGATCGAATGGTCGATATGTCCCGAGCCCATGTCTGGGCATGGGACGCACGGCCCTATCCTGCCTTTCCGTCGCGCAACGATGTGTGGAGCGACGGCGAAAACTACCTCAAGGGTCACTGGCTGAACGGACGTACCACATCGGAATCGCTTGCGGCCGTGGTTTCCGAGATTTGCTCCAGTAGCGGATTGCCAGGTGTCGATGTCAGCGAGCTTTACGGTCTCGTGCGTGGATACGCGATCGGCGATGTGGCACCAGCGCGCGCGGCATTGCAACCATTGGCGCTTGCCGGCGGTTTCGATTCCTTCGAACGGGAAGGAGCGCTGTGTTTTCGATCGAGAATTTCCGCAGTTGATGTGGAGATAGAGTCTGAAAGGGTTGCGGTCGCCGACGATCTGGACGGAAAGGTCGAATATCTGAGATCTCCCGCGGCCGAGATGGCAGGGCGTGTCCGATTGAACTTTATCGAGGCTGAGGGGGATTTTGCGACGAGATCTGCGGAGGCGATTTTTCCCGACGAGCAGGACCAGACCGTCGCCACAACGGAGCTGCCCTTGTGCATGAGCGCCGCCGAAGGCACGGCGGTTGTGGAACGCTGGCTTTCGGAAGCGCGGGTCGCGCGGGACCGTGTGAGGTTGGCCTTGCCGCCGTCACAGAAATCCGTTGGCGCAGGCGACACGATAAGGCTCACCGGTGCAGCGGATGCAGGTGCCTATCGCGTGGATCAGGCTGAACTGGGCGAGGCGCAGGTGCTCGAAGCTGTTCGGGTAGAACCCGACCTGTATCAGGCAAGTGGGCAAGCAGAGACCATCACGGCAGCGAGGGAGGTCAGCGCCGCCTTGCCTGTCTATCCGGTTTTTCTCGACATTCCGCTGCTTTCGGGCAGTGAAGATCCGGTTGCCCCGCATGTAGCCATTGCGGCGCACCCGTGGCCGGGCAAGGTTGCGATCTATTCGTCCGCGACCGGGGAGGGCTACAGGCTGAACACCCTGATCGGAGCGCGCACGACCATTGGAGCAACCGAAACGCCGTTGCACGCCGCAGCACCCGGCTTGTTCGACAATGGGCCACCGCTGCGGCTGCGTATCGGTGAAGGGTTGTTATCTTCTGCCGAAACGAATGCACTGCTTGCTGGCGCAAACCAGTTGGCGATCGGTGATCCAGCGACCCAGTGCTGGGAGATCCTCCAGTTTCGCAAGGCTGTGCTGGTCGGTCCGGACACCTATGAGGTATCGGGGCGCCTGCGCGGACAGGCAGGGACGGATGGCGTGATGCCCGATGTCTGGCCCGCTGGAAGTACCGCCGTACTACTGAACGGATCGGCCGCTCAGATCGACTTGTCTGCGGCCGAACGAGGACTGGAGCGTCATTATCTGATCGGGCCTGCCGGGCGTTCATATGATGATCCCTCGTATCTGCATCTTGCTTCGGCGTTCGATGGTGCTGGCCTTCGACCCTATTCGCCGGCACACCTGCGATGCGAGGCCGTCGATGATGGAAGTCTGATGATCCGCTGGATCCGAAGGACCAGAATCGACGGTGACAGTTGGGCCTCCTATGAGGTTCCGCTGGGCGAGGAATCGGAGCGATACCTGTTGCAGATTTCGAGTGCGGGTCGGATTCGCCGCGAAGCGCTGCCGGATGAGCCCAAGTGGAGCTATTCCGCTGACATGCGCAGCGAAGATGCGCTGAGTGCCCCCTTTGAGATCCGTGTTGCGCAAATGTCCGAGCGGTACGGTGCCGGACCATTCAGAAGGATCGAGATCAATGTCTGAAACCGCAAACCTCGGGTTGCCGCTGTTGCAACCCAGCCAGGCCCAGAAGCATGTCACGGTGAACGAAGCGTTGGTTCGCCTGGATTCCCTGACGCAACTGACGTTGTTATCCCGGTCTGTGTCGGCTCCCGCCGAGGTGGGGGTTGACGGCTCCTGCTATGCGGTGCCGACGGGAGCGACCGGCGATTGGAGCGGCCGCGACGGAAGCATTGCCGTCTACAGCAATGGTGGCTGGATTTTCGCTATCCCTGGTACCGGCTGGAAAGCCTGGATATCGGACGAGAATTGCACGGCGACATTCCATGATGGAGCCTGGCACTGCGATGTTACGGCCATTGCCCGAAACGGTGCCGCGTCGCTCTTTGGTATCGATGAACTGGACTATCGGATCACGCTGCCGGGGACCCAGGAAATCCCCCTCGATATCCCGCAAGACGCGATGGTCTTTGCCTGCTCGGCGCGGGTTTTCGAGGACATCACAGGTAGCCTGGGAACCTGGAGCCTCGGACTGTCCGACGAACCGGCCAAGTTCGGCTCGGGCATGGGGCTCGCCACAGGTTCCTACTGCACCGGTATCCTGTCGCAGCCGACGACCTATTATACAAACCGGCGACCGCTGCTTTCGCCAATCGGCGGCGAGTTTTATGGTGGACGGCTGAAGCTCGCACTTCATACCTATCGTATCGCGCTGCCGATCTGAGGCCGGCCAGTCGGATCGGGTGGGGCATCAATGACGTCGAGTTGAACGAAGACGCCCTGCGCGATCCGACGATGGGTTTCCAATCTGGCGTCGTTCCCGTATCTTCTCCTTGTGTCCAAGTCAGGGGAAGCAGAGGGTCATGAAGAACGTCGAGACGCTCGCCAGTATTGATCCGGTATGGGCCAGGATCACCCGCGAGGCACGGCAAGCGGTTGTTCAGGAACCGTTACTGGGCGGGTTCATACATACCAGCCTGCTTCATCATACGACGATCGAATGCGCGCTTGCCTATCGCACCGCGATGAAGCTCTCGTCCGGAGAGATGTCCGAACAAATCCTGCGTGAAATCGCCGACGAGGCCTATTCATCGGACCCCGAGATCGGCCTGGCGGCACGGGCAGATCTGGTTGCAACATACGAACGCGATCCCGCCTGTCACCGGTTCCTGCAGCCCATCCTGTTTTTCAAAGGCTACCAGGCGGTTCAGGGATATCGGCTGGGCCATTGGCTGTGGAACCACGGCCGAACTGACCTGGCCTATTTTTTCCAGATGCGGATTTCCGAGATTTTCGGCGTCGATATCCACCCGGCGGCGCGTTTGGGGCGTGGCATCATGATCGACCATGCACATTCCATCGTGATCGGTGAAACGGCCGCGGTCGGCGACAACGTGTCGATGTTGCATTCGGTTACGCTGGGTGGAACGGGAAAGGAAGATGGTGACCGGCATCCGAAGATCGGCAATGGAGTCCTGATTGGAGCCGGGGCAAAGGTGCTCGGCAATATTATGGTTGGCCATTGCAGCCGGATCGCCGCCGGATCGGTTGTGCTTGAAGACGTTCCGCCCAAGACGACCGTTGCCGGTGTTCCGGCACGTGTCGTCGGAGCAGCCGGATGCGCCGAACCCGCGATTACAATGGATCAGTTGCTGTCGGGCGAGGAAATCTAGGGCCATTTATGGCGATCCGGTCCGTCATGTGCGGCGCAGCGAGTCAAACGGACGGGCGCCTTGATTTTCTTGGCGCCCGCCTGTTGTCACGCAAGCATGCCGAGCGGATTTTCGAGGTTCTCGACAATGGCTTTCAGTAGTTCCGCACCGAGGGCGCCATCAATCACACGGTGATCGACCGACAGCGTAACGGACATAACCGTCGCCACCGCAAGCTCTCCATCGGCGCCTGCCACCGGCTTCCTGACACCGGCGCCAACCGCGAGGATGGCGGCCTGAGGCGGATTGATCACTGCATCGAAATTGTCGATGCCAAACATGCCGAGATTCGAAACCGCGAAGCTGCCGCCCTGATACTCGTGCGGGGCGAGTTTGCGTTCGCGTGCACGTTTGGCCAGGTCCTTCATCTCGGTCGACAGTGCGGAAAGCGACTTCATGTCCGCATCCCTCAGAACCGGCGTGAAAAGCCCGCCTTCGATTGCCACCGCAACCGCCACATCCGACGGCTTGAGTTGCAGTACCCTGTCGCCGGCCCATACGGCATTTGCGGCGGGAACCTGCTGAAGGGCAAGCGCGCAGGCCTTGATAATGAAATCATTGACCGAGAGCTTCACACCGCGTGCCTCGAGTTGACCGTTCAGCGTGCTGCGGAACTTGAGCAGTGCATCGAGCCTGATATCCCGGCGCAGATAAAAGTGCGGGATCGTCTGCTTGGCCTCGGTAAGGCGGGCGGCGATCGTCTTGCGCATGCCGTCGAGCTTGATCACTTCGTGTGGGCGATCTTCGTAGATCCGGACTATCACATCCGCCGATGGCCCGGCGGGCGTGGAGGGTGCCGCAACTGGTTTGGCCGAAGCTTCTGCTGCGGGCTTGGCCACCGGTGCTGTAACGGCGGTCTCCACGTCGGCCTTGACGATTCGCCCGTGCGGTCCGGTTCCCTTGATCTTCGACAGATCGAGCCCCTTTTCGGCGGCGATCCGGCGGGCAAGCGGTGACGCGAAGATGCGGCCACCGCCGGAGGCAGAGCCTGCTGCCGGTGCAGGGGCGTCCGGTACCGCCCCGGCCGGCACCAGAGCGCTTGCGGCGTCAGCTTTCGGCGTCGGTGTCGCAGCGGGTGCCGCGACCGCAATGTCGCCAGCACTTTCATCGTCGGCCAGCAGGATGGCAATCGGAGTGTTGACCTTCACCCCTTCGCTGCCCTCGGGGATCAGGATCTTTCCGATCACCCCTTCGTCGACGGCCTCGAATTCCATCGTCGCCTTGTCGGTCTCGATTTCGGCGAGCAGATCGCCGGAAGAGACCTCGTCACCCTCCTTTACCAGCCATTTGGCCAGCGTCCCTTCCTCCATCGTCGGGGACAGTGCGGGCATCAGTATTTCGATCGGCATGTCTGTCTCCTCAGCGATAGGTCACGGACTTGACGGCGGCGATCACCTCGGCCGTCGTCACCAGCGCATGTTTTTCGAGGTTGGCAGCATAGGGCATCGGCACATCCTTGCCGGTGCAGTTCAGGACCGGGGCGTCGAGATAATCGAACGCGTTGGTCATGATATAGGCCGACAGATGATTGCCGATGGATGCGACGGGCCAGCCTTCCTCCACCGTGACGCAACGGTTTGTCTTCATGACCGAGGCAAGCACCGTCTCGTAGTCGATCGGTCGCAGCGTTCTGAGATCGATGACCTCTGCCTCGATCCCCTCCCTGGCGAGTTCATCGGCCGCTTCCAGTGCATAGGTCATTCCGATGCCGAAGGAGACGATGGTCACGTCCTTTCCCTCGCGCCAGATACGCGCCTTGCCGAAGGGAATGGTGAAGTCCTCCAGCACCGGCACTTCGAAAGTGCGGCCATAGAGGATCTCGTTTTCGAGGAAGATAACCGGGTTCGGATCGCGAATGGCGGTCTTCAGCAGGCCTTTCGCATCGGCCGCGCTGTAGGGCATCACCACCTTCAGGCCGGGAATCTGCGCGTACCAGGCGGCATAGTCCTGGCTGTGCTGGGCGGCGACACGCGCGGCGGCGCCGTTGGGGCCGCGGAAGACGATGGGGCACCCCATCTGGCCGCCCGACATGTACAGGGTCTTGGCGGCAGAGTTGATGATCTGGTCGATCGCCTGCATGGCGAAGTTGAAGGTCATGAACTCGACGATCGGGCGCAGCCCTGCAAAGGCAGAGCCAACCGCGAGGCCGGCAAATCCATGCTCGGTGATCGGAGTGTCGACCACGCGCTTGGGGCCGAACTGATCCAGAAGACCTTGCGAAATCTTGTAGGCACCCTGATATTCGGCGACTTCCTCGCCCATCAGATAGACGGTTTGGTCGCGGGTCATTTCCTCGGCCATGGCGTCGCGCAACGCTTCGCGCACGGTGGTCGATTTCATCGCGGTCCCGGCGGGGTAATCCGGTTCGATCGCCCGGCTCTGTACCGGTGCGGCCGGAGCGGCGGCGGGGGGCGGTGCGTCAGGTTGCGCCGAGGGGGCGGCGGCTACCGGTGCCGCAGCGCCCGCGCTTGCAACGGCGTCCGCGTCTTCGCCCTCTTCGACCAGAACCGCGATGGGGGTGTTGACCTTGACGCCTTCTGTTCCCTCGGGGATCAGGATCCGGCCGACGATTCCGTCGTCGATGGCCTCGAATTCCATCGTCGCCTTGTCGGTTTCGATCTCGGCCAGAATATCGCCCGACGATACGGTGTCGCCTTCCTTGACGAGCCATTTCGCCAGCGTCCCTTCCTCCATGGTCGGCGACAGAGCGGGCATCAGTACTTCAATTGCCATTCTCGTTCCCCCTCAGGCGTTCTGTGCCGCGTCGGCGTAGATGTCAGTCCAGAGTTCATCGAGCGGCGGCTCGGGGCTCTGCTTGGAGAATTCGGCCGCGTCGTTGACGATATCCTTGATCTCCTTGTCCACCGCCTTCAGTTCGTCCTCGGTGGCGTGGTTTCCGGTCAGCAGAAGCTGGCGCACGGCTTCGATCGGGTCGCGCTCTTCGCGAACCTTCTGGACCTCTTCGCGGGTCCGGTATTTTGCCGGGTCCGACATCGAGTGGCCGCGGTAGCGGTAGGTCTTGACCTCGAGAATGTAGGGGCCCTTGCCGGCCCGGCAATGTGCGATGGCCTTTTCGCTGGCCGCCTTGACCGCCAGCACGTCCATCCCGTCGACGGCCTCGCCGGGAATGCCGAACGCCTTGCCGCGCTCGTGGATCTCCTGGCTCGATGTCGAGCGCGCCTGCGCCGTTCCCATCGCGTACTGGTTGTTTTCGATGACGAATATCACCGGCAGCGCCCAGAGCGCCGCCATGTTGAACGTCTCGTAGACCTGTCCCTGGTTTGCCGCGCCATCGCCGAAATAGGTGAACGAGACCCGGCCGTTTTCCAGGTACTTGTTGGCAAAGGCCAGCCCGGCACCAAGCGGTACCTGTGCACCGACAATACCATGCCCGCCGTAGAAGTGCTTTTCCTTCGAGAACATGTGCATCGAACCGCCCTTGCCGCGGGAATAGCCCCCTTCGCGGCCGGTCAGTTCCGCCATGACGCCACGGGGATCCATGCCACAGGCCAGCATGTGGCCGTGATCGCGGTAGGAGGTGATGCGCTTGTCGCCTTCTTCGGCCGCAGCCTCCATCCCGACGACAACGGCTTCCTGCCCGATATAGAGGTGACAGAATCCGCCGATCAGGCCCATCCCGTAGAGCTGGCCGGCCTTTTCCTCGAACCGGCGGATCATCAGCATGTCGCGATAATACCCAAGCAGTTCCTCTTTGGAGACGTTTGGTTTCTTGGTGGTGGTTCGTCTCGCCGCCATCAGCAGGCCCCCCCTGAACGAAAAATAGTTTAACGTTGAATTATCCTCTAGCAGGTTGCGAGGGGCGCTGCACAGGAAAAATCGACGTGGCGGAAGAATGCCGGGAAAAACCGGTGAGAACCCGTCATGCACATGGTGGGACGCTTGTCGACCGGGGAACTATGGCCTAGCGGATGACGATTTCGTCGTTGCGGATCAGGCCCAACACGTCGCGCGCCTGTTCGTCCAGAAGGTCGAGGTCGAGAAAATCCTCGGACAGGCGATGGGTCAGGTTGCGCATCTGCGCAACCTTCGCCCTGAGCACCTCGCGTTCGGCTTCGAGCATGCGGGTCTCGGCCTCGATCTCGACACGCCGGAACAGGCCGAAATCCCCCTGCACGGCGGCAAAGGTGAAATACATCGCCAGCGAGAAGACGATGGTCAGGAAAATCGCCGATTTGACCCCGGGGCGGGATGCGGAACCGCTCATGAATGTGCCTCTTCTTGCGCCTCTTTGCGGGCGCCGGTCCCGCGACTCTTGCACAGGCGACCTGCCTTGTGAATCCCGGAACCCGGATGCCGGGTGCAAATCACCCGCTCTGCCACGGAATGTTTGGTGCTATGGTGTTCCGGCAACAGAAGGGGCACCCAACGATGAACGGACTGCCGGGTAGGGGCGAGTTGCCGACACATCGTGTCGAAAACCAGCCCTTTGATACAGAAGATCCCGATCTTTTTGCCTGCGACCCGGCGCTGCGCGAGCACGCGCGCAGGGCGGGTTGCGATATGGCGGCCCTTGCCGGCCTCGGCAAGGCGCTTGGAGCAGCGGAGACGCGCGAAGCGGCGCGCGAAGCCGAACGGTATCCGCCCGAACTGCGCCTGTTTGACCGTTACGGGCGGCGGCTGGACGAGGTCGCCTTTCATCCGGCCTACCATCACCTGATTCGGCTGGCGCTGGAGGCGGGGTATACGGCGCGTCCGTGGGGCGGCGGGCCGGGCGGGCATGCGACCCATGCGGCGATGGTTTACCTGTTCAGTCAGGTCGAACCGGGGATTTGCTGCCCGGCGACCATGACCTATGCGGCGGTGCCCGCGCTGGCGGCGGATCGGGCGCTCGACGCGCTCTGGCGGCCGCGGTTGACGGCGGCGGCCTATGACCCGTCGGTCAGTCCCGTCGATACGAAGCCGGCGGCGACGATGGGGATGGCGATGACGGAAAAGCAGGGTGGCTCGGACCTGCGCACCAATACCACCCGGGCCGAACCGGACGGCGAGACCTATCGGCTGACCGGCCACAAGTGGTTTTGTTCGGCGCCGATGTCGGACGGTTTCCTGACCCTCGCCCAGGCGCAGGGAGGACTGACCTGCTTTCTGGTTCCGCGCTGGCTCGACGAGGGCCGGAATGCGATCCAGATCCAGCGTCTCAAGCACAAGCTCGGCGATCGCTCCAACGCTTCTGCCGAGATCGAATACCACGGCGCGCATGCCTGGCGACTGGGTGAGGAGGGCGACGGGATCCGCTGCATCCTGCCGATGGTGCACCACACGCGGCTCGACACGGCGCTTGCCCCTGCCGGCCTGATGCGCGCAGCACTGGACGAGGCGCTGCGCTGGTGCCGCCGGCGGACGGCGTTCCAGCGGCGTCTGATCGATCAGCCGCTGATGCGTACGGTGCTGGCCGATCTTGCGCTCGAGGTCGAGGCGTCGCTGGCTGTGGGTCTGCGTGTCGCCGAAGCCTATGACGGCCGCGGCGAGGCCGCGCGTGTCCTTTCGCGGATCGCCGTTGCGCTGGCGAAATACCTCAACAACAAGCGCGCCCCCGCAGTGATCGCCGAGGCGATGGAATGCCTTGGCGGCATGGGTTATGTAGAGGATACGCCGATGCCGATGCTCTATCGCGAAGCCCCGGTCAATTCGATCTGGGAGGGATCGGGCAATGTGATCTGTCTCGATATCCTGCGCACGCTGTCCCGCGTACCGCTGGCGGCCGGGGCGCTCGCGTCCGAGCTTGACGCCGCAACCGGTGCCAACCGGCATTACGATGCGGCGCTGGCGGATTTCCGCAGCCGCTGGCCGGGCGTTCCGCCCGACGGCGAGGCGCGACTGTTCGTCGAACGTCTGGCGACGCTCTTCACCGCTTCGGTGCTGCTCGGGCGGGCGCCGGCGGCAATCGCCGACGGCTACGCCGCAACACGGCTTGCGGCCGGCGGACGGGGGATGACCTGCGGTGCGGTTGCGGGGCTAGACGCCGGCGCGATCCTGAAACGTGCCGATCCCGCCAAGTGACGGGAAAGGGAAAGGCGCGCGGAAGACCGCGCGCCCGGGGTTGCCGATGGCCGGAGCAGGATCAGGCCTTGCCCTTGTAGATGTCGACCAGATTCTGGAACATCTGCAGCGCCTCGTCGCGCGGACGCTGGAACGAGTTGCGCCCGATGATCGAGCCGTTGCCACCGCCGTCGCGAATGGCGCGGGCGTCGTCGTAGACGCTTTCCGAGCCCTTCATGGCGCCGCCCGAGAACACGACGATCCGCTTGCCGGCGAAGCAGGCGTCGACGCAGTGCCTGACGCGCGCCGTCAGGGTCGAGATGTCGATCTTCTCGGCATCGTATACCTTGCGGGCCTCGTCCTGCATGATGTGATCGGTGGTCAGCTTGATCTTGATGATATGGGCGCCGAGCAGCGCCGCGATATGGGCGGCATAGGCGCCGACATCGATCGCGGTTTCGCCGTCCTTGGTCACGCCCTCACCGCGCGGATAAGACCAGATCACGGTGGCGATCCCCTTGGCGGCGGCCTCGCGGCGCATCTCGACGATTTCTTCGAACATGTCGAACATCACGTCGGAGCCGGGATAGATGGTAAAGCCGATGGCCGATGCGCCGATACGCAGCGCATCGTCGACCGAGGCGGTGATCGCCTGGTTCTTGGCGGCGGTCGGCGACATCAGCGAGTTGGCCGAGTTGACCTTGAGGATGGTCGGGATCTGGCCGGCGAAGGTATCCGCGCCAGCTTCAAGCGATGCGAGCGGCGCGGCATAGGCGTTCAGCCCCGCGTCGATGGCAAGCTGGTAGTGGTAATGCGGATCGTAGCCGGCCGGATTCTTGGCGAAGGAGCGGGCCGGGCCGTGCTCGAAGCCCTGATCGACGGGCAGGATGATCATCTTGCCGGTACCGCCAAGCTTGCCGGCCATCAGCATCCGGCAGAGGTTGGCCTTCACACCCGGGGTCTCGCCTTCGTAATTGGCGAGGATCTTGCTGACGGCTCGTGTGGCTTTCATGGATTTCGATCCCTGTACTGTGGATTGCATTCGCGGCGTAGAATTCGCGACGCGCCCGCGCAAGCGGCATGACGAAATGCGGTCGCTAAGTCGCAGTGTGAGCGCTAAAGATGCCACTTTCCGGCAGCCGAACGCCGGTTTTCGCCTTATGGGTTGGCACAGGTATGCCGTTGGCGCATGGCCGCACACCGACAGCCCGGCCGGCGATTCGCCCGACAGAAGCTATCGACTGCCCGGGATATCGGGCTTTTTGCGAGATTCGCGGTCCGATGGGTATCTCGGTCTTTGCGTTCGCGGTGGCGGAAAGAGCCCATTTTTTCCCGAATGAACAAGACACCCGGGCGCGGGACAAGGCCGAAGGCCGCCGCGCCAGCGCCTGGCCGTTCCCGCGGCCAGGCGCTTTGGTGACGACCGCACGACGTTCATATAGCGCGCGGACGTGGCTGGTATAAAGCACAACGTTCGAAGGGCAGAGCGCCTGCCCACGGCCATGCGCCGGCGCGGCTTGCGCCCCCGTCCGAACAGCAGCTTCGTCCGCGTAGCAGACGGCCGCCTTGAACCGGTCCTGACCGAGCTTTGGGGTGCTTCCGCCTGACGCGCTGGCCCCGTCGGGTCGGCGATCCTGGCGGTGTGCGGCGAAAATGCCGGCACCTGGCGGGTGTTTGCAGCGTCAGGTGGCCGCAACAGGAAGCTCGCGGCGCAGGCGCCGCGACCTGTTGCAGGTGCGGCCGGCGGACGGGCTGACCCGTCGCGCCGCCATTCGCGTGTCAGCCGAGCGCCGCGACGCCGGGCAGTTCCTTGCCTTCCATCCATTCGAGAAAGGCGCCGCCCGCCGTCGAAATGTAGGTGAAGTTGCCCGCCGCGCCCGACTGGTTCAGCGCCGCGACGGTATCGCCGCCACCGGCGACCGTTTTCAGCTTGCCCTGGGCGGTCAGGTCGGCCGCCGCCAGCGCGGCGTCGAAGGTGCCCCTGTTGAACGGCTCGATCTCGAAGGCGCCGAGCGGGCCGTTCCAGATCAGTGTCCTGCACTTCGAGAAGAGCGTTTTCAGCGCCTCGACGGTTTCGGGACCCGCGTCGAGGATCATGCTGTCCGCCGGGCATTTGTCCGCCGGCAGCACCTCGAAATCGGCGCCCGCCCTGAACTCCCTGGCCACCACGATGTCGACCGGCAGGTGGATGGTGCAGCCCGCACCGTCGGCCTTGGCCATGATCTCGCGGGCCGTGTCGGCCATGTCGCGCTCGGCGAGCGAGGTGCCGATCTCGTAACCCCTGGCGAACAGGAAGGAGTTGGCCATACCGCCTCCGATCACCAGATGCTCGACCTTCTCGATCAGGTTGCCCAGCAGGTCGAGCTTGGTCGAAACCTTGGCACCGCCCACCACGGCGGCAACCGGACGCTCGGGATTGCCGAGCGCGCTTTCCAGCGCTTCGAGTTCCTGTTGCATCAGGCGCCCGGCCGCCGAGGGCAGGCGGCGCGCAATACCCTCGGTAGAGGCGTGCGCCCGGTGCGCGGCCGAGAAGGCGTCATTCACGTAAACATCGCCAAGCGATGCGAGAAAATCGGAAAAACCGGGGTCGTTTTCGGTTTCCATCGGCGTGAAACGCGTATTCTCGATCAGGATTACCGATCCGGCGGGCTCCGCGTCGATCAGCGCCCGGCTCGGCTGCTCGATGAAGATCACCTTCTGGCCGAGTTTCTCTTCCAGCGTCGGAACAACGATCCTCAGGCTCATCTCGGGCACGACCTTGCCCTTGGGCCGGCCGAAGTGTGCCAGCAGTACCGGCTTGCCGCCCCGGGCCAGAATATCCTTGATTGTCGGTACGATGCGTTCGATCCGCGTGGCATCGGTAACGACGCCGTCTTTCACCGGTACGTTGATATCGACACGGACGAGCACTGTCTTGCCGGCCAGATCCATGTCGTCGAGAGTTTTCCAGCTCATGAGAGAAGCTCCTTTGGGAACGGTCGCGCCTGCTCTAGCGCAAGCGCGTGCGCGCAGCTATGGGCTTTCGGTTTCCGCTAACGCGGTTTAGGGTCGCGCCGACCCTGCGGCGGCACCGCCGCGACGCTTGCAAAGGAGAGCCTGATGGCAGAAATCACCGATCCCGAAAACACGATCATCGTCACCCTGAAGGCTGGCGAGGTCGTCATCGCGCTTCTGCCCGACGTTGCACCCAAACACAGCGCACGCATGAAGGAACTTGCCCGCGCCGGCGCCTATGACGGCGTGGTCTTCCACCGGGTGATCGACGGCTTCATGGCCCAGACCGGCGATGTGGAACACGGCAAGTCCGGCGGCAACCTGCGCCGCGCCGGAACCGGCGGTTCGGATCTGCCCGACCTGCCGGCCGAATTCTCGAAGCTTCCGCATGCGCGCGGAACGCTGGGGGCGGCGCGTTCGGCCAATCCGAACTCGGCCAACAGCCAGTTCTTCATCAACTTCAAGGACAACGATTTTCTCAACGGGCAATACACCGTCTATGGCCGGGTGATCGACGGAATGGCGCATGTCGACCGGATCGCCCGTGGCGAGCCGCCCGCCGAGCCCGACCAGATGATTACCGTAAGGGTGGCTGCCGATGTTCAGGCGTGATCTTCTGGCCGGCCTCGTTGCCGGCATGCTTGCCTTGCCCGCGCTTGCGGCCGAGGATGGCCCGGGGCCGAATCTGGTGATCGAGGTCGGCGGCGACACGCAGGGCACCATCGTCGTCGATCTTCTGTCGGATGTGGCGCCCGGACATGTCGAACGCCTGACCCGACTGGCCGAATCCGGCGCCTATGACGGCGTGGTCTTCCACCGCGTGCTCGACGGGTTCATGGCCCAGACCGGCGATGTCCAGTTCGGCAAGGGCGGCGCAGACATGCACCGCGTCGGAACCGGCGGATCGGACATGCCCGATCTCGATGCCGAATTCTCGGATCTGCCGTTCGAGCGCGGCACCGTCGGCATGGCGCGTTCGGCCAGCCCCAACTCGGCCAACAGCCAGTTCTTCATCATGTTCGCCCCCGCGCCGCACCTGAACGGCCAGTATACGGTGGTGGGCCGGGTGATCGGCGGCATGGATGTGGTCGACAGCATCAAGCGCGGCAGCCAGACCGCCAACGGTGCGGTGCTCGACCCTGACCGCATGGTAAAGGTCGTCGTCGAACGCTGAGCGATACGAAAACAAAATGCGGCCCGTTCGGCCGCATTTCTTTCGGGCGCCGCCGGATACCCGGTGGTCAGGGAATGATGCGGCGGTACTTCGTGCCCTCGACCGTGGCGCCGGCGATCAGCCCGGCCTGGCCGAAGACCATGGCGATAACCGGATCGAGCGCCGTCAGCGTTTCGGCCGAAAGGTTGCCGCCCTGATCGACCCAGGCATATTCGGCATCCGCACCGGCCGACCATCCCGCCGAGGTGCGGAAGGACCGCAGCGCCTCGGGTGTCATGAAGAACAGCGCGTGGGCGTATTGCTGGGCGCCGGCCTGAAAGCCGAAATTGGCCTGAACGGCCTCGTAGTAATCGACCGTGGCGTTGTCGATGCGCAACGCGCCGGTGCCGTAGCTGCCGCCAACCCCCAGCCCCGCCTTGGTGATGAGCGGCATCCACAGGACGCCGGCGGCCTTCTGCTCCAGTTCCGACGTGCCGGTATAGCTGTTGAACAGGTAGGTGCGCGTCGCGTCGACGCGGCTGTCAATGCGCGCGGCGCCGTTAGAGTTGACGCCGTTGGCACATCCGGCCAGCGCCACGCTGCCAGCCGCCGCACCCAGAAACCCGCGTCGGGTGAGAAGGGATGTGGAAATCATCAGACTGCCCTTGATATCTTGTTCATGCCTCTGTCCGGCGTTGTGGCCGGTTGGCAACGTTATAACCCAAGTCGCGCCGGGTGTCACCCTGTCGCGCCCATTGTTGGCCCGATACCGCCGGGAGCGAAGGTATGCCGCAAACCGATACGCAACCGAACAGGGGCACGGATACATCATGACCGATCTTCCCAACCCGCCTGCATCGCTGCTGACTGTCCTCGGTGTCAGCTCTCCGGTGCCGGTTGCCGATACGACGATCGCCCGTGTCTGGAAAGTCGTCAAAGCGGATGGCGGATATGCCGCCCTGAAATGTTACAAGAACCGGGATTGCGGCGGAGAAATTCCCGGAATTGCGTTCCTGCGGACGCTCGACGGAGAGGCGGCGGCGCGCATCTGCGGGCAGGGCGCAGGCTCCGTGCTGGTGGAATGGCTCGACGGACCGTCGCTCGGCGATCTGTCACGCGGCGGTCGGGACGACGAGGCCAGTCGCGAACTTGTGACGGTTGCGGCGCGGTTACATCGAATTCCGCGTGGTGTGCCGATGGCGCTTCCATCGCTGTCCGAATGGTTCGCGTCGCTTTTCGAAATGCGGTTCGCTTCCGGGTGCGGGTCCGAACTGCGCCACGATATCGGGCGCTCCCGTCAGATCGCCCGACATCTGCTTGCAACCATGACCGGTATCGTTCCGCTTCACGGTGACCTGCATCACGACAACATCCGCCATGGCGAACGCGGCTGGTGCGCCTTCGATGCGAAGGGTGTGCTGGGCGAACGCGCCTATGAACTGGCCAATGCCTTTCGCAACCCCGACGGTGTGGACGACCTGATGCGGGATCCGGCACGTATCCGGCGGCTGGCCCGGTCGTGGAGCGCTGCCTTCGAGGTGGAGGAAACACGCCTTCTGCAATGGGCGGCGGCGCATTGCGCGCTGTCCATCTCGTGGCGCCACCCGGTGCTGGACAGCGATGGGGACGCGGATCTTCTGCATATCCTTCTGGCGGTACTGGACAGCACCCTGCCGCCTCAGCCCTCGCGCAGCCGCCGCGCCACGCGGGGGGCGAAATAGGTCAGAACCCCGTCGCATCCGGCGCGCCGGAAGGCGGCGAGGCTTTCCAGCATCACCTTCTCGCCGTCGATCCAGCCGTTGGCGGCGGCGGCCTCGATCATCGCGTATTCGCCCGACACCTGATAGGCAAAGGTCGGTGCGCCGAAGGTTTCCTTTACCCGCCGGCAGATATCGAGATAGGGCAGGCCGGGCTTGACCATCACCATATCGGCGCCCTCGGACAGGTCGCGTTCGATCAGGCGCAGTGCCTCGTCCGAATTGCCGGGGTCCATCTGATAGGTCTTCTTGTCGCCGGTGAGCGCGCCGCTCGCCCCCACCGCATCACGGAACGGGCCGTAAAAGGCGCTGGCATATTTCGCCGCGTAGGACATGATCGTCACGTTGCTGTGGCCGGCTGTCTCCAGTGCGGTGCGCATCGCGCCGATCCGGCCGTCCATCATGTCGGACGGGCCGAGGATATCTGCCCCCGCATCGGCCTGCGCCAGCGCCATCTTCACCAGGCAGCCGACGGTTTCATCGTTGACGATCTCGCCGTCGCGCACGATGCCGTCGTGACCGTTGATGTTGTAGGGGTCGAGCGCGATATCGGTCATCACCGCGATGCCGGGCACCTGCCGCCTGATCTCGCGTATGGCGCGGTTGCACAGGTTCTCGGGGTTCCACGCCTCCTCGCATCCGGCGGTTTTCAGCGCGGGATCGGTGTAGGGAAACAGGCAGATCGCCGGTATGCCAAGCTCCGCCGCCTCGGCCGCCGCCGCAACCGTCAGATCGACCGAGCGGCGGAAGACACCGGGCATCGACGGGACCTCCTCGCGCACGCCGCTTCCGTCGCGCACGAACACCGGCCAGATCAGGTCGTCCACGCCGATGCTCGTTTCGCGCACCAGCGCCCTGAGCGGCGCCGTCCGGCGCAGGCGGCGGGGGCGTCCGGCGGGATAGGGGGCAAGCGTGGGGCGCATGACAGGGGTCCTTCGGCTATCGGCGGATGGTGCGGCAGCTTGCACGGAATCTCCCGCGCCTCAAGGGCAACATTCGGCGCACAAGGTTCCGGGTTGCGGAAACCGGGGCCGGGGGCTACGTGACTTGTCGGCGACAACAGCGGCGGGAGGTCTGCGTTTGCAGGACATGTACCAGATGGTGTTCGAACTGATCGACATGCGGTCGTTCTCGAACCTGTGGTACTGGATCGTACTCGCCGTGGTCTGGTCGTCGGCCAGCCACTGGGTGTTGGGCGTGCCCTATGACATGGTGATCCGCGCCCGCCGCCATGGCGGCGATGCCGAGGCAGATTTGCGCGACATGGTTCGCATCAACGTCAACCGCCTGCAGTTCATGGTGCGGCGGTCGGGTCTGTGGATGCTTGGTCTTTCCTGCTTTTTCCTCACCTCGCTGGGGATTATCGGCTTTGTCTACGCGGTCGAATTCGCGCAGGCGGTGTTTCTGATCGCCCTGCCGCTGAATGGCGTTCTGGCATTGTCGATCCGCACGGCGCGCCGGATACGCGCGGCGGACGGCGTCGGCATGTACAACATGCTGGTCCGCCACCGGGTCGCTACCCAGATCGTCGGCATGGTGTCGATCTTCGTCACCGCCTTCTGGGGCATGCTGCAGAACATGGCGCTCGGCGCGTTCTGATGCTGCGCGCCGCGCGCTTTGCCGTTGACACAGGCGCAGGCATTACTAGGTGAGGCGCCATGACCCCGGCCACACATATCCTTGCAGGCGGAGCCCCCGAGGGGTTCGACGCGCTGCTGCTCAGACGCGAGCTGGAAAAGGGCGCGCCTGTTGTTCATGTCGCACGCGACGACAAGCGCCTTGCCGCAATGCGCGCCGCGCTTGCGTTCTTTGCCCCCGGCGCCATCGTGCTCGATTTTCCGGGGTGGGATTGCCTGCCCTATGATCGTGTTTCGCCCAACCCCGACATATCGGCCACCCGGATGGCAACGCTGGCGGCCCTGACCGCCGGCGTTCCCGGCCCCTTCGTGCTGCTGACGACCCTCAACGCGGCAACCCAGCGGCTGCCGGCGCGCGAGGTCCTGCGCGAGGCGGCCTTTGCCGCCCGTGTCGGCGGGCGGCTGGACGAGGCGGCGCTCAGGTCGTTTCTGGTCCGGATGGGGTTTTCGCAGGCACCCACCGTGACGGAGCCGGGCGATTATGCCATCCGCGGCGGTATCATCGACATATTTCCGCCGGGCCATTCCGGGCCGATCCGGCTCGACCTGTTCGGCGATGTGCTGGACGGCGCGCGCCGCTTCGATCCGGCGACACAACGAACCACCGAAAAGCTTACCGCCATCGAGCTTGCCCCGGTGTCCGAGGTGATCCTGGACGAGGCAGCGATCACCCGTTTCCGGCAGAATTACCGGATCGAGTTCGGGGCGGCGGGGGCCGACGATCCGCTTTACGAGGCGGTGTCAGCCGGGCGCAAGCACGCAGGAATGGAACACTGGCTGCCATTCTTCCACGAGCGGCTGGAAACGCTGTTCAACTATCTCCCCGGCGCCACCGTGATGCTCGACGATCAGGTCGAGCCGGCGCGGATCGCCCGCTGGGACGGCATCGCGGACAGCTACGAGAACCGTGTCGAGGCGATGAAATCCAGGGCGCGGCTCGATTCGGTCTACAAGCCCGCGCCGCCGGCGTCGCTCTATCTGGACGATACGGGCTGGGGGCAGGCCGTCGCAGGGCATCGGGTGTTGCGGCTGAACGCCCTGCCGCAGGGCAGCGGCCCCGGTGCGATCGACGCGGGCGGGCGTATCGGGCGCAACTTCGCACCCGAAAGGCAGCAGGAAAATATCAGTCTTTTCGGTGCCCTGGCAGATCATATTCGTGCGAAACGCGAGGTTGGGCAGGTGGTTGTCGCCAGCTATTCCGAAGGTGCGCGCGAAAGGCTGGCGGGGCTGATCGCGGATGAGAATGTCGTCGGCGCGACCGAGATCGACAGCTTCCGCGACGTGCCCGAAGGCAAGGGCGGGCTTTATCTGGCGGTCTGGGCGCTGGAGCATGGCTTCGAGGGCACGGGCCTGACCGTTATCTCGGAACAGGACGTTCTGGGCGACCGGCTGATCCGCAAGCCGCGCCGCCGGCGGCGGGCCGACAATTTCCTGACCGAGGCGCAGTCGCTTTCTCCCGGCGATCTGGTGGTGCATGTCGATCACGGCGTCGGGCGCTATATGGGGCTCGAGATCGTCAATGCGCTCGGCGCCGATCACGAGATGCTTCACCTCGAATACGCCGAGGGCGCGCGGCTCTATCTGCCGGTGGAGAATATCGAGCTGCTATCGCATTTCGGCCACGAGGAGGGGCTGCTCGACCGGCTGGGCGGCGGGGCCTGGCAGGCCAGGAAGGCGCGGCTCAAGGAGCGCATCCGCCAGATTGCCGACAAGCTGATGCGGATTGCTGCCGAACGGGCGCTGCGCAAGGCGCCGGTCCTGCACACCGACCACCACGCGTGGGAGGACTTTGCCGCCCGCTTTCCCTATGAGGAAACCGACGACCAGTTCAAGGCGATCGAGGATGTGCTCGAAGATCTCGAACGCGGCATCCCGATGGACCGGCTGATCTGCGGCGATGTCGGCTTCGGCAAGACCGAGGTCGCGATGCGCGCCGCCTTCGTCGCCGCGATGTCGGGCATGCAGGTGGCGGTGATCGCCCCGACCACGCTGCTTTCGCGCCAGCACACCCGAAGCTTTGCCGAACGGTTCCGGGGCTTTCCGCTCAGGGTCCGCCAGCTTTCGCGGTTCGTCTCGGCGAAAGAGGCGGCAGAGACCCGCAAGGGCATCGCCGACGGTTCGGTCGATATAGCCATCGGTACCCATGCGTTGCTGGCCAGGGGGCTGAAGTTCGCCAACCTCGGGCTGCTGATCATCGATGAGGAGCAGCATTTCGGCGTCTCCCACAAGGAACGGCTGAAGGAAATGCGCTCGGACATCCACGTCCTGACGCTGACCGCAACGCCGATCCCGCGCACGCTCCAGATGTCGCTTTCGGGGGTGCGGGATCTGTCGATCATCGCCACCCCGCCGGTGGACCGGCTGGCGATCCGCACCTATGTGAGCGAATTCGATTCGATCACCATCCGCGAGGCGCTGCTGCGCGAGCATTACCGGGGCGGGCAGAGCTTCTATGTGGTTCCGCGCATTTCCGACCTGCCCGAGATCGAGGAATTCCTGCGCGAGCAGGTGCCCGAAGTCACCTTTGTGGTGGCGCACGGCCAGATGGCGGCGGGCGAACTCGACGATCGGATGAATGCGTTCTACGATGGCAGGTACGATGTACTGCTGGCCACCACAATCGTGGAATCGGGGCTCGATATCCCGACCGCCAATACCATGGTCGTGCACCGGGCCGACATGTTCGGGCTGGCGCAGCTTTACCAGATACGCGGCCGGGTGGGGCGGTCGAAAACCCGCGCCTATGCCTATCTGACCACCAAACCGCGCCTGAAGTTGACCGATGCGGCTGAGAAACGCCTGCGCGTGCTTGGCTCTCTCGACAGTCTGGGTGCCGGCTTCACGCTGGCGAGTCAGGATCTCGACATTCGCGGCGCCGGCAATCTGGTGGGCGAGGAGCAATCGGGCCAGATGCGCGAGGTGGGCTACGAGCTTTACCAGACCATGCTGGAGGAGGCGATCGGCAAGATCAAATCCGGCGCCTTCGAGGGGCTGACCGACGACGATGGCCAGTGGGCGCCACAGATCAACCTTGGCGTGCCGGTGCTGATCCCCGAGGATTACGTGCCCGACCTCGATGTGCGGCTGGGGCTCTACCGGCGGCTTTCGGGTCTGTCGACCAAGGTGGAACTCGAAGGGTTCGCCGCCGAACTGATCGACCGGTTCGGCAAGCTGCCGAAAGAGGTCAACACCCTGCTTCTGGTGGTGCGGATCAAGGCGATGTGCAAGCGTGCCGGCATCGCCCGGCTCGACGGCGGGCCCAAGGGTGCGACGATCCAGTTCCACAACGACAGGTTCGCCAACCCTGCCGGGCTGGTGAGCTTCGTTCAGGCGCAGGACGGGCTGGCCAAAGTCCGCGACAACAAGATTGTCGTGCGGCGCGACTGGACGAACAATGCCGACAAGATCAAGGGCGCCTTTGCCATTGCCCGCGATCTGGCCGAACACGCATCGGCCGGCCGTGCGGCATGATAGCGCAGGACGATTACCCGGTGGCCGGTGGCGTTAACGATTGCTTAACATTCCGCCATGCGCGTGGGTGTTGTTCTTTCCCTGCTGTTGATAACGACGGCAGCAACCGCCGAACCCCGGATCGTCGTTCCGGCCCGGCCGGATGTTCGCGACGCGCTGCTGCAACTGGCCGCGGCCTATGATTGCAGCGACAAGTCCTGCAAGCAGATGAGTTCGTGCGACGAGGCCTGTTACAAGCTTGTCGTTTGCGGCCAGAAAAAGCGCGACGGCGATAACGACGGGATCCCGTGCGAGAATGTCTGCTCCGCGCGGTGCGAATAGCCCGGCCGCCACGCCCTGCACAAACCCGGGCGGGGCTGTCTGCCCAAGGGTTTCCATCCTTTCGAAGACATTGCATCATGGTGCCGAACGCGATCTGACAGTGGCATGGCGCTGGATGGGCGCGGGTGCTTTCTTCTCGAACGGAATGACGGACGGATACCGATGAACGCCGCTCTCAACGCTCCGGTACAGAGCATCGCGCTTGTCCTGGCTGCGACCTTTTCGTTTGCGCTCGGCGATGTCGCGACGAAATATCTCGCCCAGCATTACCCGGTGCCGGTGATTCTGATGGTGCGATATCTGGTGAACGCGGTGCTGATCGGTGTGTTCATCTATCCCCGGATCGGCAGCGCGGTGTGGGCAATGCGCAATCGCACGGTCGTCATGGCGCGAAGCCTCTGCCTCGCGCTGGCGTCGCTGACGCTGGCTCTTGCGCTGCGCCTGATGCCAGTTGGTGAGACGATCGCCATCGTTTACCTGAGCCCCTTTCTGGTCATGCTGCTGTCGGCGCGGCTGCTTGCCGAACCGGTGCCGCGCGGTGTCTGGGTGTGGGCATTCGTCGGCTTTGCCGGCGTGTTGCTGATACTGCGGCCGGGTGGCGGCCTCGACCCGGTGGGTGCCGTCTATGCGGTGATCAACGCGGGTCTGGCCACCGCCTATCACCTGCTGACACGCCTGGCGTCGCGGACCGAAACGACCGTTGCGCTCCAGTTCCACGCCGCCTGGGTCGGGGTTGTTGTCTTCACCCTGTGGAGCCTGCCGCTGCTGTCGGCGATCAGACTCGGGTGGACCGATGCCCTGCTGATGATCGGGCTCGGCCTTGCCTATTCGGTCGGGCATTACCTGTTCACCGCAGCCTACCGGCTTGCCCCGGCCGCGTTGCTTGCGCCGGTCAATTACTCGCATCTGGTCTGGGCCGGCGGTCTGGGCTTTCTGTTCTTTGGCGATTTCCCCGACAGGATCAGCCTGATGGGCATGATTCTGGTTGGGCTATCGGGGGTCGCCATCGCATTGGCGGCGCGGGCGCGGCGACCGGTTGCCGCGACGGAGCGGATTTCTCACGGCTGATCGCCGTCGCGGCGGATCATACCAATGGCGCCAAAAAATGACCGGTGGGTGCCACCGCAAGTCCGCTTCGAGCCCGTTGTGACGACAATCAACTGGCATAACGGCGGACGGGCGCCGCCCGGGCCGCGTGCGCGGCTGTTCCGGGCGAAGGGAGAACGGCAGAAAAGCCCGCACTGCCAACTCTTGCGAACAGTCGCTTCTTGTGGCCGCTGGTTTCAGAGGCCGGGGGCAAAGCGGCCGTAACTGCCGAGCGCAAAGACCAGCGGCGCGCCGGGCGTGTGCTGCACCTGCTCGACCAGCCCCAGCACGATGGTGTGGTCGCCCGCGCCGTGGGCGGCGAAATGGCGGCAGTCGAGCCGGGTGATGCTGCCAGCGATCCGCGGCACGCCGTTCGACCCCTCGTGCCATTCGATTCCGTCGAAATTGCGCGCCTCCTGCGCGAACCGCTCGCAGATGTGAAGCTGATGCGCCTGAAGGACATGGATTGAAAAGAACTGCGCCGCGACAAAGGCATCGTGGCGCGGCGAAACCACGGCAGGGGCCCACGACACCAGCGGCGGGTCAAGCGAGACGCTCGAAAAGCTGTTGGCGGTAAAGCCCATCGGCCCGGTTTGGTCGCGGCAGGTCACCACGCAGACCCCGGTCGCAAAGGCGCCGAGCGCGGTGCGCATGGCCCGTTCACGGCCCGGTCCGGGCGAGAAAGTCGCAGTCATTCCTGTCCTTCCGGTGTGTGGTTCACGGAACCTCGTGCCCAAGCGCGGCGGTATAGAGCAGGTACCATGTCTGGCGGTCCATGTTGACCTTGAAAGCGTCGGAAACCGTCCGGATCCGGTCGAGCGTATTGCTGCCGAAGACGGGCAGGATGCAGGCGGGATGCGCCAGCAGCCAGGCAATCGCCACATGCATCGGTTCCACGCCGTCGCGCGCGGCGATTTCCCTCAGCGCGGCGTTCATGGCGGCGTGACCGGACGACATGAGCGCCCCGCCGGCCAGCGGCGACCAGGCCATCGGCGCGATGTCCCGCTCCTGCAGAAAGGCCAGATCGCCGTTGCTGAAGGCGTCGTTCGCCAGCAGCGAAAGCTC
The DNA here is from genome assembly GCF_047971885.1 of Tropicimonas sp. Taxonomy (NCBI): domain Bacteria; kingdom Pseudomonadati; phylum Pseudomonadota; class Alphaproteobacteria; order Rhodobacterales; family Roseobacteraceae; genus Tropicimonas; species Tropicimonas sp. The sequence continues at coordinate 43,013 of NZ_JBKEAE010000184.1, forward strand.
GATCTGGTTGGTGGCGAGCCGCGTTTCCATGGCGCCTTGCAGCAGCGTCCAGTCATGCGGGCGAAAGTTCGAAACCCCGACCGCGCGCACCTTGCCCGACGCCACCGCCTCGTCCAGCGCCCGGCCGGTCCCGACCGCGTCCATCAGCGGATCGGGGCGGTGGATCAGCAGCAGGTCGATCCGCTCGACGTTCAGCTTGCGCAATGAGCGGTCGATGCACCCGGCGATATGCGCTGCGCCGGTGTCATAATATTTCACCCTGCGGCCGGCGTATTTGCCGATCGGCGCCACGATCCCGCACTTGGTGACGATCTCCATCCGCTCGCGCAGGTGTGGCGCGGCCGCCAGCGCCGCACCCAGCACCGCCTCGGCCCGGTATGCGCCATATATATCGGCCTGATCGAACGAAGTTATGCCCTGTTCCAGACAGGCCTCGATCTTGTGCTGCACATGCGCCGGCGAGGTGTCGCTGTCGTCGCAGAGCCGCCACATGCCATAGACGATCCGGCTGAGTTCCAGCCCGACGGTCAGTTCGACCCGTTCCATGATCGCTCTCCCTTCCGGTTCGCGATGCAAACCATCACAAAGCGGCGGCGGTGACCAGAGCGGCGCGGCCATCTGTCTGCCGTTTCGCCGTGCAGACCTGCGACGAGTGTGATTGACTGCGCCGCGATCGACCCATGCCGAAGACCGGAGGCCAGAAATGAACGGTGCCGAATCCCTCGTCGAAACGCTGCTCGCAGCGGGTGTGGATGTCTGTTTCGCCAACCCCGGCACGTCCGAGATGCACTTCGTCGCCGCGCTCGACAGTCACCCCGGGATGCGCTGTGTTCTCAAGCTGTTCGAGGGCGGTGTGACCGGGGCGGCGGATGGCTATCGCCGGATGTCGGGCGGGTTGGCGGCGACGCTGCTGCACCTCGCGCCGGGGTTCGGCAACGGCTATGCCAGCGTGCACAACGCGCGCAAGGCGCATTCGGCGATGCTGAACATCGTTGGCGACCATGCCGATTATCACCTGAAATACGATGCGCCCCTGAAGGGCGACGTGCTGGGAGTGACGCAATCGGTTTCGGACTGGGTGCGGGTCGGCGCCGACAGCCGGTCGGTGGCGGCGGACGGTGCGGCGGGCGTACGCGCGGCGCTGTCGAAGAACGGGCAGATTGCCACCCTGATCCTGCCCGCCAATACCGCGTGGGAGCAGGCGGACGGCCCGGCGCCGATGGCGCCGCCCGCGCCGCTGCACCGCCCGCGCCCCGAGCGGATCGCTGCGGTGGCCGGGGTCCTGCGCCAGCCCGGCGCGGTGCTGTTCGTCGGCGGTTCGGCGCTTTATGGCGATCATGCCCGGCTTGCGGGCAAGATCGCCGCACGCACCGGCTGCCGGCTGATGGCCGATCTGTTCGTGCCCCGGATGGAGCGCGGCGAAGGCGCGGTGACCATCGAATGCCTGCAATACCCGGTGCTGGAAAGCGCCGAAATCCTGCGCGACGCGACCCGTCTGGTTCTGTGCGGGGCAGGGCAGCCGGTGGCGTTCTTCGCCTATCCCGACAAGCCCTCGACCCCGGAGCCCGGCGATTGCGGGATCATCGACCTGTGCGATCCGTCGATGGATATCGGCTGGACCCTCGCGGCACTGGTCGAGGCGACCGGGGCCACCGATGCCGTGCCGCTGGACCTGCCGCGCGATCTGCCGGAACTGCCCGCAGGCGCGCTCGATGCCCGCAAGGTCGCGCAGGCGGTGGCCGCGCTGCTGCCCGAAGGGGCGATCGTCGTCAACGAGAGCATCACCGCCGGCCAGCCGCTTGCGGATGCAACCCGCATGGCGCGGCGCCACGACTGGCTTGCCAATCCGGGCGGTGCCATCGGCGCCGCGTTGCCGCTTGCGGTGGGCGCGGCCATTGCCTGCCCCGAGCGCAAGGTGATTGCCGCCACCGGTGACGGGTCGGCGATGTACACGCTCCAGTCGCTGTGGACCATGGCGCGGGAAGGGCTCGATGTGACGGTGATCGTCTATGCCAACCGGGGCTATCAGATCCTGCGCGGCGAGTTGGCCAATGTCGGGGTGCAGCAGGTCGGGCGCAACGCAGCGCGGATGTTCAACCTGGAGGGGCCGGAACTCGACTGGGTGGCACTGGCGCGCGGGCACGGGGTAGAGGCCGAACGGGTCGAGGATGCCGAGGGGTTCGCGGCGGCATTCCGAATCGGTTTGTCGCGCCCGGGACCCTTCCTGATCGAGGCCGCCTGCTGAAAAGCTGTATTTTGAATGAGTTAATGATCGTTAACACATTCTAAACTCCGCAGTGCAATCGTTGACACGAAAGTCGCCACGCGCCGGGGGTCCCATGCCCGAAACTGCCCCTTCCCGTTTATCGGCTATTGTGCCGTCCGGATATTCGCCACAGGAACTCGGTCTTTTGAAAGAGGATGGCGAAACCGCGTTTCGGCATGTCCTGCGTGCGGCCTTGCGCACGCTGGCGGCACCGCGCGCCTCGATCGTCGTTGTCGGCGGGCCGCCCGGCCGGCCGGTCGTTCTCGGCAGTCTCGGGCTGCTGCCTGCGTGTGATGATGTGGTCGATGCCGTGTCGTCGCGGCCCGAACATATGCTCTGCGAGCTTGTCTTGCAGCAGGGCCGGCCCGTCAACGTGCCATGGGTGCCTGATCATCCCCGCTTCGCCGCCATCCCCGATACTGTGGCGGCGCATTTCCGCGCTTGCCTTGCCGTGCCGGTATTTGCGCCGGACGGGGCGGTTTATGGTGCGCTGATCGTTGCTGACCGCGTGCGCCGGGACTGGCCGGAGGACGATCTTGTGGCGCTCGGGGATCTTGCCCGCTGCGTCAGCGACGTGATCGCGCTGCGCACCCGGCTGCATGTGCTGCGCAGCCTGACCGGCAAGCTGGAGGCCGCGCCGGAGCGCGAGCACAGGCTGCGCGCATTGCGCGATTCGATCTTCGAGGGGCTCACCGCGCCGGCCGGAAATTCCGAGGAACGGCTGATCGCGTTGCTGGCGGCGGGCTGTCGCGCCTTTGGCATGGACGCCGGCGCGATCACCCGGGTGAGCGGCGAAAGCGGCATCATCGTGGCACAATATTGGCACGATGGCAGCGCGCCGGTGCCCGAGGAGCGCCGTGTGGCCGGTGCGCTGACGCTCGATGTCCTGTCCGGCCGCGACGTGGTTCATTGCCGCGACTGCCTCAATTCCTGCCGGCAGGAGTGTGCCGGCTTCGACAATCGCCGGCCGGGGGCGTGTATTGCGGTTCCGCTGGTACTGGACGGCATTCTCTATGGCGCGCTGGAGTTCATCGGCCGCGACCCGCGCGAGGCGGACTGGAGCGCGGACGAATGCGCCGCAGTGCGGATCATCGGCGCGCTGGCGACAACGCAGCTTGGCGTGATGG
>NZ_JBKEAE010000185.1:0-6916 GCF_047971885.1 Tropicimonas sp.
AATCACCGAAAGGCTGTAGGAGAGGGCGGAATCGAAGGCGACCTGGCCGGTCATCGCCCAGGCTGGCTGCCAGCCGCGCATCAGCGCGAAGCCGATACCGCCGACGGCCGCCATGGCAAAAGCGATCGGGACACGCAACAGGATCAGCCCGAGGAGAATCGCGAAACCGAGAAGGGATTCGAACATCTGCGCTTTCACCTATTTCTTGTCTGAAGGCGGCTGAACGCCCCGCAGAAATGCTATGAAGGCGCTGACCAGACAGGAAAACGCGGCAAGAAAGCCGAACGGCGCAAGCGGAATGTAGAGCGCGTTGGTTACCGCTCCATCTTCTGCCGCCGACATCGCATGGGAGGCCAGGCGCCAGGCCAGCGTCGCCAGGAGCGACGCGGAAAACAGACCGGCGAAGGCCGACAGATAGCGGCTCGCCCGGTCTCCCAGGAACAGGTCGAGCAGGTCGACTTCCACGTGTTCCTTCCGCTCGGTGGTCAGCGGTAGCGCGGTAAAGACCAGGGCAGCCAGAAGTACCTCGGTCAGTTCGAACGCCCCTTTCAGGGGCGCGGAAAAGAAATACCGCCCCACCACGTCGACGCAGGTTATCAGAATGAGCGAGAACAGAATCAAAGCGGCGCTCAGCCCGAGGGTGTTCTGCAGCAGGGGCCCGATATCGAGCTCCCCGCCGGCGCTGCCGCCTCTGTAGATTTGCCGGAGCCGCTCCACGGCTCAGTAACTCACGCCGGTCCGGGCACGCAGGGTCTCCAGCGCGGCGGTGCCGTCGAAACCGTCTTCCGCAATCGCCTCGGCCCAGACCTGCTCATGCGCCGCTGCCTTGGACCTGATCTCGTCAAGCAGCGGGCCCGGCGCGTCGTAGATCTCGATACCGGCGGCGTCGATCTTCTCGATCGCCGCTGCATCGGCATCGTTCCAGGCGGCGCCGACGAGTTCGGCGAAGGCCGGGCCGGAAATTGCCTCGATTGCAGCCTGGTCCCCGGGCGAGATCCCGTTCCACTTGCCCTCGTTCATCACCCGGAACCAGGTGGTGTTGTAGAGACCGCCGGGCACACGCATGGAATACTTGATGTCTTCGGTCAGCTTGAAGGCGGTCAGCGCCTCGTAGGTGAAGGCGACGCCGTCGATCACACCCCGCGAAAGCTTCTCATAGACCTCGCCCGAGGACATGAAGAGGGTCTCGGCGCCAAGATCCGACATCAGGTCGGAGATGTAGCCACCCGGAACGCGGATTTTCAGCCCGTGGATGTCTTCCGGCGTTTCGATCTTGCGGACGTTGTTGTGCAGCAACCCCGGCCCGTGCACGAATAGTCCGAGAAGCTTGACATCCTCGTGTTCGGATTGCGCGTCAAGCTGGCCCGTGTAGACGTCCCAGAACGCCCTGGACGCCGTGGCGGCGTCATCGCCGATGAAGGAAAACTGGCCGATCCGCGAGCGCTCGAACCGGTCGTCGGTCGTGAAGGAATGCAGCCCGTAGGTGATGTCGGCGACGCCATCTGCCGCCATGTCGAAATGTGCCGGCGGCACGCCGAGCGGCTTGGTCAGCACACGGATCTTCACACGGCCTTCCGTGGCTTCCTCGACCTGATCGGCCCAGGGTTTGATGGCGCCCACGACGATCGGATGGCGTGGCGGCAGCCAGCTTGAGAGGGCGAGGGTGGTGTCGGCCGCGACCGCCGAGGAAAGCGTCAGCGTCGCCGTGGCCGCGCTCGCGAGAAAGAGGGTGAACCCCTTGAGTCTGTTGGTCATGTATTCCTCCCTTTGGATGGATCAGATGCTGGCGGCCCTCAGGGCCTGGCTGAGAATGATCCGGTCACCGATCTGGTTTGCCAGGATCAGCACGAGGCGGGCGTTTATCGCGTCGCTCTCCGCCTTGCTCCGGCCTTCGTGCGTGGCGAGCAATTCGGCATAGAAATCGTCTGGAGTGGCGATATTCGGGGTCAGGACCAGATCGGTCATTCGGCGGCCTCCTTGCCGGTTGCGCGGCGGATCGCGGTGCGCATCAGGGTCTCGTTGAAGCTGTCGCGTCGGGCCGCGACATGCTGATCGGGGCGGATCAGGTAGACAGCAGAGTCGGCCTCCCCGAGGTAGCGTTCCCTTAGCAGGCCCGTCGGATCGTCCCTGGTCGAAAGCGCCAGCTGGCGGGCGGTGATGCCGCCCTCGGTGATGCGATCGGGCGCTTCCGTGTCGATCGCCAGGATAACGAAGTCGTCGCCGAGCTTCGACAGCAGGAAGTCGTCCCCCAGTGGAACGTCCGGGCATGGTGCGCCCGGACGGCTGCGCGCCGGACCGCCCGCAAGCGCATCGGCCGAGTTCAGCGGCGAGGTGTCGTAGACGCAGGGTACGGACAGGCGGCCGGAATTCACCATCGGCCGGGCGAATTCGAATTTCTCGCTGAGGTCGAGGACGGCGTCGCGGAAGATCCGGCTGATCTCGGACTTGGGCGTGATGAAATCGGTGGAACGGGTCGAGTTCAGGATGTTCTCGTCCGCGCCGTGGAGGCGCTCGTCGTCGTAGCTGTCGAGCAGGCTTTCGGGCGCCTTGCCCTCGATCACCAGGCCCAGCTTCCAGCCGAGATTGTCCACGTCCTGCATGCCCGAGTTGGCGCCACGCGCGCCGAAGGGAGATACCTGATGCGCGGCGTCGCCGGCGAAAAGCACCCGCCCGTGCCGGAAACGCTCCATCCGCTTGCACTGGAACGTGTAGATCGACGACCAGACCATGTCGTAGTCGACATCCCCCAGCATCGCGTCGAGCCGACGACGGATGTTCTCCTCCTTCATTTCCTCCTTGCGGTCGACATCCCAGCCGATCTGGAAGTCGATCCGCCAGACATCGTCGGGCTGCTTGTGCAGCAGCGTCGACGCGCCGGAGCCGTGCGACGGTTCGAACCAGAACCACCGTTCGGCGGGAAAGTTCATCTCGCCCTTCATCCTGATGTCAGCGATCAGGAAACTGTCCTGAAACACCCGGCCGGTGAAATCGAGGCCGAGCATCCGGCGCAGGGCCGAATTCGCGCCGTCGCAACCGATCAGCCAGTCGGCCTCGACCTTGTAGGGGCCGTCCGGGGTCATGACCGTCAGAACCGCGTGATCGTCCCTGACCTCGACCGTGTCCACGCGGTTCTTGCCGCGCAACTGGATCGGTGCGCCCTCTGCCTGCAATTCCCGCAGGCGGTCGATCATGAAATGCTCGAAATAGGGCTGCTGCATGTTGATGAAGGCCGGGTAGTGGTGCCCCGCTTCCGGCAGCAGGTTGAACTCGAATACCTTTCTGTCCTTGTGGAAGACCTTGCCGAGGTTCCACACGACGCCCTTCCCGAGCATCGGCTCGCCGCAGCCGTAGCGGTCGGCGATCTCGAGGCAGCGCTTGGCGAAGCAGATTGCCCGGCTGCCCATGCCGACGCCTTCGTGGTCGTCGAGCACCAGAACCGGAATGCCCTGGCGGCCAAGGTCAAGAGCGGTGGCGATCCCGATCGGCCCGCCGCCCATGACCACGACAGGATGGCGCACCGGCGTGTCGAGGTCCTGGTCGGCGGACTTTTCGTAAGGATAGAGCTCGTAGGCAAGCTTGTAGCGGTCGTCAAACATTTGTCTTTCCCCCCTCGAAGTCGTCAGCCCTGCAGCTGGTCCCACATTTCGCGGTCGCGCTCGGCGGTCCAGATGCGCGGCGTGTCGATGCCGCGTGCCTCGTCGTAGGCGCGGGCCACGTTGAACGGCAGGCAGTGCTCGTAGATTGCATATTCGGCAAACTTGGGATCGCACTCGGCGCGCACCGCATCCCAGGCTTCCTTCAGCGTCCCGCCGCGGGCGACGATGCGGGCGACAGGCCTGTAGGTCGAGGCAACGAAATCCGCCGTCGCCTCAAGTGCCCTGGCGACCATTTCCTCACCCAGCAGCGCATCGCCGCGGCCCGGCGCGATCGCCCTGGGTTCGAACGCGGCAATGTTGGCCAGCGTGCCGCTCCAGTCGCCGAAATGGCCGTCGCCGCAATAACAGGCAGAATGGTATTCGACGATGTCACCGGTGAACATTACTTCCTGATCAGGCACCCAGATCACCGCGTCGCCAGCGGTATGGGCGCGACCGAGCTTCATGATGTCGACGCGGCGCCTGCCGAGATAGACGGTCATCGACCCCGAGAACGTGGTTGTCGGGCGTGTCAGGCCCGGAATTTCCTCGTGACCCTGGAACAGGCGCGGGAAACGCGCGAACTCGCTGTCCCAGTCCTCCTGACCGCGTTCCTCGACCATGGCTGCGGCGACGTCGGACATGATTATCTCGCGCGCCCCGTAAGCCGAGGCGCCGAGCACCCGCACGGCGTGGTAGTGGGTCAGCACGACATGGCTGATCGGCTTATCGGTGACCGACCGGACGCATTCGATCACCTTGCGCGCCAGCCGCGGGGTGGCCTGCGCCTCGACGATCATCACGCTTTCGTCGCCGATGATCACGCCGGTGTTCGGATCGCCCTCAGCGGTGAAGGCATAGAGCCCATCGCCAACCTGCGTGAAGCTGATCGTCTTTTCTTCCAGGTCGCCTTGCGAAGCGAATTTCCTAGCCATGGACCTGATTCCCTATGCTCTTGCCCAGTCGGGCAGGTCTGTTGCGGGCAGGACCTTGCCCGCGCAGGCACCGAAGCCGATGCGATAGCCATCTCCGTTTGCCGCGCCGTAGAGGGTGAGCGTGTCACCGTCCTCGAGGAACGAGCGGGTCTTGCCATCCGCGAGCGTGATCGGCTCCCTGCCGCCCCAGCTGAGTTCGAGCAGCGAACCCCGGCTGTCCTTTCCTGTACCCGAGATCGTCCCGGACCCGAGCAGGTCGCCGGTACGCATCGAGCAGCCACTGGTTGTGTGGTGACACAACTGCTGGGCGGCCGAATAGTACATCGTCTTGTAGTTGGTTTCCGAGATCACCGTCTCCTTGCCACCCTCCGGGGTCAGACCGACCCGGAGGTCGATGTCATAGAGCATCGGGCCCGGCTCGCCGAGGTAGGGCAGCAACGGACGTTCACGTTCGGGCGTCGCGGTGCGGAACGGCTCGAGCGCGGCCCTGGTCACGATCCAGGGGCTGATCGTCGTCGCGGTGGCCTTCGCCTGGAACGGGCCCAGCGGATGGTATTCCCAAGCCTGGATGTCGCGTGCCGACCAGTCGTTGAGCAGCACGTAGCCGAAGATCATCTCGTCGGCCTCGGCGACCGAGACCATGCCTTTGGACGGCGTGCCCACGATGGCGCCGATTTCCAGCTCCAGATCGAAACGGGCGCATTTGTCGAAACGCGGCAGGCTGTCGTCCGGATCCTTGAGCTGGCCCCAGGGGCGTACCACATCGGTACCGGAGACAACGACCGAGGAAGCACGGCCGTTGTAGCCGATGGGGATCGACAGCCAGTTGGGCGGCAGCGCGTTTTCGGCGCCGCGGAACATGGTTCCGACGTTGAAGGCGTGGTTCCTCGAGGCGTAGAAATCTGTGTATTCGCTGACCGTGAATGGCATGTGCAGCGTCGCATCGGATTGTGCGACGAGCATGGGATCAAGCCGGGCACGCTCGGCTGCGCCCTCAGCCAGGAGTGCGGCAAGCCGCGCGCGCAGCGCCCCCCAGACCGTCGGGCCGGCCGACATCACCGGGTTCCAGGCGCCGGATTGCAACAACGGGCCGCCTGCGAGCGTCAGGAGCCCGGCCGCCTCGGCCTTGGCCGCGTCGAGGATCAGGTCGCCGATTGCCACACCGCAGCGGGGAGCGGAGCCTGCGACAGAGAAAACGCCGTACGGAAGGTTGTTGAGAGGAAAGTCGGTCTCGGCGCTGTTGGCCGAGCCGACCCACGAACTTTCGAGGCTCATGCGATCTTACTTTCTGTCTTGGGCAGCGCACCGGTCGGTTCCCGGAGGAGGGTCGGACAAGCTGCAGGCGGCCCGCCCCCGGTCTGAACAGAATTACCTGGTCCAGTTGCCTTCCGGTGTACCGTCGAAACGCTTCTCGAGGCTGTCCCAGCAGTCGATGTAATCGTCCTGCAAGGGCGCCTCATTGGCGGCGAATTCCGTCAGGTGCTGGGGGAAGCGTGTCTCGAACATGAAGGACATGGTATTGTCGAGCTTCTCCGGTTTCAGGTCGGCGAAGGTCGCCTTCTCGAAGGCGTTGTTGTCGGGCCCGTGCGGCAGCATCATGTTGTGCAGGCTCATTCCGCCCGGCACGAAGCCCTGTGGTTTGGCGTCGTATTCGCCGTAGATGTTGCCCATCAGCTCCGACATGACGTTCTTGTGGTACCAGGGCGGGCGGAAGGTGTTTTCCATCGTCATCCAGCGCTCGCGGAACAGCACAAAGTCGATATTGGCCGTGCCGGGTACGCCGGAAGGAGCCGTGAGCACAGTGAAGCTCGACGGATCCGGGTGATCGAACAGGATCGCGCCGATCGGGCAGTAGTCGCGCAGGTCGTATTTGACCGGCGCGTAATTGCCGTGCCAGGCCACAACGTCGAGCGGGCTGTGGTCGATGAAGGTCTCGTGGAACCGGCCCTGCCACTTGATCACCACGCGGCTCTCGGCGTCGCGGTCCTCGAAGGCAGCGACGGGGGTCTTGAAGTCGCGACGGTGGGCCATGCAGTTGGCGCCTATCGGGCCGCGGCCGGGCAGTTCGAACTTCTGGCCGTAGTTCTCGCAGACGAAACCACGCGCCGGCCCGTCGACCGGTTCGACCCTGTAGACCAGCCCGCGCGGCAGGATCGCGATCTCCTTGGGCCCCAGGTCGATGACGCCGAGTTCGGTTGAAAAGCGCAGCCGGCCCTCCTGCGGCACCACCAGAAGTTCGCTGTCGGCGGAGAAGAAATACTCGTCCTCCATGGAGGCGGTGACCAGGTAGATATGGGTGGCCATGCCGGCCTGCGTGCAGACATCGCCGGCGGTGGTCATGGTCCG
>NZ_JBKEAE010000192.1:0-20314 GCF_047971885.1 Tropicimonas sp.
CTCGATCGTCAGCTTGTCGATCATCTCGCCGGCGTTGCGGGTCGCGTTGTCCATGGCGGTCATGCGGGCACCCTCTTCGGAGGCGCCGTTTTCGAGCAATGCGGTGAAGATCTCGGTCGAAACCCCGCGCGGCAGAAGTTCGACGAGAACCCCCTCCTCGCCCGGTTCGTATTCGTAGGGCGTGCCGTCCGAGGTATCTTCACCGGGCTGATCGAAGACCGCCGGGATGATCTGCTTGACCTGCGGCTCCTGCGTGATCACCGACACGAACCTGTTGTAGAAGATCGTGCAGACATCGAACTCGCCGGCGGCGAAGCGATCCATCACACCGCCGGCGATACCGGCGGCATTGTCGTAGCCGACGCGCTTCACCTCGCTCATGTCGACATGGGCGATGAAGTGCTGGCTGTACTCGCGCTTGAGCTGCTCGCGCCCCTTCTTGCCGACGGTGATGATCTTCACCGTCTTTCCGGCACCGAGAAGCGTTTCGATCCTGTGCTTCGCGGCGCGGACGATCGACGAGTTGAAGGCGCCGCAAAGGCCGCGCTCCGAGGTCATCACGACCAGAAGCTGCACCTGGTCCGAGCCCGTCCCGGCAAGAAGCCGGGGCGCGCCGTCGCGGCCACCGACCGAGCCGGCCAGACCGCTCATCACAGCCCGCATCCGCTCGGCATAGGGCCGCGCGCTTTCGGCTGCGTCCTGTGCCCGCCGCAGCTTGGCGGCGGCCACCATCTGCATGGCCTTGGTGATCTTTCGCGTCGATCTGACGCTGTCGATCCGGTTCTTGAGGTCCTTGAGACTGGGCATCTGCGCTTCCTCGCTTACGCGAAGCCCTTGGCGTACTCTTCCACCACGGTCTTCAGGCGGTCGGCGGCATCGCCCTTGATCTTCGGATCCTCGCTGGTGATCCAGTCGAGCAGCTCGGAATGCTTGGAGCGCACGAAATTCAGCAACCCGGCCTCGAAACGGCCGACCTGACGAACGTTTATCTTGTCGAGATAACCGCTCACGCCGGCAAAGATGACGGTGACGATCTCGGCATTGGTCAGCGGCGAATATTGCGGCTGCTTCATCAGTTCGGTCAGGCGCGCGCCGCGGTTCAGAAGCTGCTGGGTCGCGGCGTCGAGGTCCGAACCGAACTGGGCGAAGGCCGCCATCTCGCGATACTGCGCCAGTTCCAGCTTCACCGGGCCGGCGACGGATTTCATCGCGTTGGTCTGCGCGGCAGAGCCGACACGCGACACGCTGAGACCGGTGTTCACCGCAGGGCGGATGCCCTGATAGAACAGTTCGGTCTCGAGGAAGATCTGGCCGTCGGTGATCGAGATCACGTTGGTCGGAATGAAGGCCGACACGTCGCCGCCCTGGGTTTCGATGATCGGCAGCGCGGTCAGCGAGCCTGCGCCGTGATCCTCGTTCAGCTTGGCGGACCGTTCCAGCAGGCGGGAATGCAGGTAGAACACGTCGCCCGGATAGGCCTCGCGCCCCGGCGGGCGGCGCAGCAGCAGCGACATCTGGCGATAGGAGACCGCCTGTTTCGACAGATCGTCGTAGATGATCAGCGCATGGCGGCCGTTGTCGCGATAGAATTCGGCCATCGATGTCGCCGAATAGGGTGCGAGATACTGCATCGGCGCCGGGTCCGAGGCGGTGGCGGCGATGATGGTGGTATATTCGATCGCGCCGGTCTCTTCGAGCTTCTTGACAAGCTGCGCCACGGTCGAACGCTTCTGACCGATGGCGACATAGATGCAGTAGAGCTTCTTGCTCTCGTCGTCGCCGGCGGCTTCGTTGTAGCTTTTCTGGTTGAGGATCGTGTCGAGCGCGACGGCGGTCTTGCCGGTCTGGCGGTCGCCGATGATCAGTTCACGCTGGCCGCGGCCGATCGGGATCATGGCGTCGACCGACTTGAGGCCGGTGAACATAGGCTCGTGCACCGACTTGCGCGGGATGATGCCGGGCGCCTTGACATCGGCGACGCGACGCTCGGTGTAATCCACCGGGCCCTTGCCGTCGATCGGATTGCCCAGCGCGTCAACCACCCGGCCAAGCAGGCCGTCGCCCACCGGAACGTCGACGATGGCGCGGGTGCGCTTGACCGTATCGCCTTCCTTGATGTCGCGGTCAGAGCCGAAGATCACCACACCGACGTTGTCGACCTCGAGGTTGAGCGCCATGCCACGGATGCCGCCGGGAAACTCCACCATCTCGCCGGCCTGGATGTTGTCCAGCCCGTGCACGCGGGCAATGCCGTCGCCGACACTAAGCACCTGACCGACTTCGGCAACCTCGGCCTCCTGACCGAAGTTCCTGATCTGGTCTCTGAGGATTGCGGAGATTTCCGCCGCTTGCAATGCCATTACCCGACCTCTTTCATAGCGTTCTGGAGTGCGGCGAGTTTCGCGCGGACCGACGTGTCGATCATCTTCGAACCCACCTTAACGACGAGACCGCCGATGAGGCTTTCATCGACGGCGGTTTTCAGTTTGATGTCCTTGCCGAAACGGGACTTCAGCAATTCGGTGATCTCGCCTGCCTGAGTTGGCGAAAGCGGGCTGGCCGAGGTTACTTCGGCCGTCACCTCGCCCTTTTGCTCGGCGACCTTCTCGCGCAGGGCGGCAACCAGCCTGGGCAGGACGAACAGGCGATGCTTGGACCCCATCAGCGCAAGCGTGTTTCTGGTGAGCGGGCTCAGGCCCAGCGCATCCGACAGCGCGGTGATCGCGGCGGTCTGCTCGGCGCGGGTATAGACCGGCGAGGCGATCATGTCGCGCAGGTCGGCCGAGGTGTCGAGCGCCTCCGACAGGGTGTCGGTATCGGCTTCGAGCGCGTCGATCGCATTCTCGTCCAGGGCCAGATCGAACAATGCCTGCGCGTAGCGCCCGGCAATGCTTGAAGAAATCGAAGCCGTCTCTGACACGTGCACCCCTCTTCGCTTCTTGTTCGCGCATCCCTGCCTTGGATCAGCCGGATACACTCCCCTCAGGGCGGCAACTGCGGTTCCCCCCTAAATCGTGAAGGCATGTAACAGACCCGTTTGCACCTCGCAACTCTCTTGGCTTCGGTAATTTCATTGCCGGCAGGCGGTAAGTTTGGAAATTTCCTGTCTGCCTTATGCCATGCAGCAGTTTGAAGCTGTCGGGCACACCGTTCGCGCCGGCTTTGGCATGCGATTGCATACCCCGACGTTATCGCAGGCGCAGCACCTCCCGCCGGATGTCATGCGTTAACATCCGGAAAAGAGAATCGCCGTGCCTTTCGATGCGATTTGATTCGCACGGCCCGGCCTCACACGCCGGCCGGTTCGGCGCCACTGCCCGGCACGCCCTCGAGCACGCGCAGCGGCAGGCGGGCAACCTCACGCACGGCGGCCCCCCCGGGGGTCTGGAGCACCTTGGAAACCTCGACGATGAACACCCCGCCCGCCAGTGACGACGAAATCCTGCCGCCGTACCGCTCAAGCAGCCCGGCACTGCGCAGCCAGAACCGCTTTTCCGAAGGCGGGCCGAACAGCGCGGCCACATGGCGCTCGGGCTGGAAGGAATGGCGCAGCAGCACCGCCTCCAGCTGCCCGTAGGAAAAGGGCTGCCCGTAGCCGAACGGCGTCACATCGCGCCGCGCCCACAGACCGGAGCGGTTGGGAACGACAACGATGGCACGTCCACCCGGACCGAGGACCCGGTAGCATTCGCTCAGAACCTCGGTCAGGTTGTCGGTGGAATCGAGCCCGTGCATCAGCAGCATCCGGTCGACGCTGCCGGTTTCGAGCGGCCACATGGTTTCCTCGACCAGCACCGAGACGTTCGGCTGGCCGAGCGGCCACGGCATGACCCCCTGCTGCGCCGGCATCATGGCGATCACCCGCCTGGCACTGCCGAGAAACGGGCGCATGAGCGGCAGCGTGAAGCCGAACCCCGCCAGGGTCTGGCTCCGCACCGCCTCGACCGGCCAGAACAGTAACAGCTGATCGCGGATCGCCCGCTGCGCCACCCGCCCCAGCCTGGTCTTGTAATAAAAGTTTCTCAGGTCCAGTACATCGAGGTACATTGCGCCCGGACTGCTCCTTGCTCATCCTGGGCGCAACCATACCCGCTAGCGGAAAAAAGGAAACGCCATGGCGCTCAGAATTGTTACGGTCCCCTGCTGCACCGACAATTACGCCTATCTTCTGCACGATCCCGAAACCGGCGCAACAGCCGTGGTCGATGTGCCCGAAGCCGGTCCGATCGAGCGTGCATTGCGGGAAAACGGCTGGACGCTGTCGGAAATCTTCATCACCCACCATCATTCCGACCATATCGACGGGGTAGCCGCGCTCAGATCGGCAACCGGCGCCCGGGTGACCGGTGCCGCCGCCGATGCCCACCGTCTGCCGCCGCTCGACAGGTCGGTACGGGAGGGCGATACTGTCTCGGTCGGTTCGGTCGACGGGCAGGTGCTCGACGTGCCGGGCCATACGATCGGCCATATCGCCTATGTCTTTCCCGGCGTCGCCTTCACCGGCGACAGCCTGATGGCCCTCGGCTGCGGGCGCCTGTTCGAGGGCGATGCGCCGGCCATGTGGAGCACGCTGAAAAAGCTCGCCGCCCTGCCGCCGGAAACCCTGATCTGTTCTGGGCACGAATACGCGGCATCGAACGGCGCCTTTGCCCTGACCGTCGATGCCGAAAACGCGGCATTGCGCGAACGCGTCGACGATATCGCCCGGCGGCGCGCCGGCGGCCTGCCGACGGTTCCGGTTCCGCTGTCGCTCGAACACGCCACCAACCCTTTCCTTCGGTCGGCCGCGCCCGAGATGAAGGCCGGGCTTGGAATGGGCGACGCCCCCGATGTCGAGGTCTTCGCCGAGATTCGCCGCCGCAAGGATGCGTTCTAGACAGATCTGCCATCCGGCAGTGGAATGGCTTGCCAGACGGCGCGCAGGTGCGCGATCACATTTTGTGCATTTTTGCCCCTGCAAAGCGTCGTCCACAAAAAAACACTTGAAGACAGCGCCCCGCCCACCAAACTTTAAGGCAAAGGGGCCAATCTGGACGTGCGGGATCGATCCGCCGCTGGTCCGCAGGATAAGGAGCACGACACGTGCCGTCATTTTCGAACACGCTCGAGCACGCCATCCACGCCGCGCTGGGATATGCCAATGCGCGCCGCCACGAACTCGCCACGCTGGAGCATCTTCTTCTTGCACTGATCGACGAACCCGACGCGGCCAAGGTCATGCAGGCCTGCGATGTCGATCTGGAGGAACTGAGCCGCACGCTGGTGGAATTCATCGACGAGGATCTGGCCACCCTGATCACCGAGGTCGAAGGGTCCGAAGCGGTACCGACCGCTGCCTTCCAGCGCGTGATCCAGCGCGCCGCCATCCATGTGCAATCCTCGGGCCGGTCGGAGGTGACCGGCGCCAACGTGCTGGTCGCGATCTTCGCCGAACGCGAATCCAATGCCGCCTTCTTCCTGCAGGAGCAGGACATGACACGCTATGACGCGGTGAATTTCATCGCCCACGGCGTTGCCAAGAACCCCGGTTTCGGCGAGGCGCGCCCGGTGACCGGCGCGGACGAATCCGAAGGCGCCTCCCAGCGCGGGCAGGACGGCCCAGCGGACGGCGATCAGAAGGAATCCGCGCTTGCCAAATACTGTGTCGATCTGAATGCCAAGGCGCGCGGCGGCGAGGTGGATCCGCTGATCGGCCGCGCGCACGAGGTCGAGCGCTGTGTGCAGGTGCTCTGCCGCCGGCGCAAGAACAACCCGCTTCTGGTCGGCGACCCCGGCGTCGGCAAGACGGCGATCGCCGAGGGGCTGGCACGCAAGATCGTCGGCGGCGAGACGCCCGATGTGCTTTCGGGCGCCACGATCTTTTCGCTCGACATGGGCGCGCTGCTGGCCGGTACCCGCTATCGCGGCGATTTCGAGGAACGGCTCAAGGCGGTGGTCTCGGAACTCGAGAACCACCCCGACGCCATCCTGTTCATCGACGAGATTCACACCGTGATCGGCGCCGGTGCCACCTCGGGCGGGGCGATGGATGCCTCGAACCTGCTGAAACCGGCGCTTCAGGGCGGCAAGCTGCGCTGCATGGGATCGACCACCTACAAGGAATACCGCCAGCACTTCGAAAAGGACCGCGCGCTGTCACGCCGCTTTCAGAAGATCGACGTGAACGAACCTTCGGTCGAGGACAGCGTGAAGATTCTCAAGGGGCTGAAGCCCTATTTCGAGCGGCATCACGACATCAAGTACACCGCCGACGCGATCCGCACCGCGGTCGAGCTTTCGGCGCGCTACATGAACGACCGCAAGCTGCCCGACAAGGCGATCGACGTGATCGACGAAGCCGGCGCGGCGCAGCACCTGCTGCCCGAAAGCCGCCGGCGCAAGACCATCGGCACCAGGGAGATCGAGGCTGTGGTGGCCAAGATTGCCCGCATTCCGCCCCGGAACGTCTCGAAGGACGATGCCGAGGTGCTGCGCGATCTCGAAGCGACGCTCAAGCGTGTCGTTTTTGGCCAGAACGACGCCATCGAGGCGCTTTCGGCGTCGATCAAGCTGGCGCGCGCCGGGCTGCGCGAGCCGGAGAAACCCATCGGCAACTACCTCTTCGCGGGACCCACGGGCGTCGGCAAGACCGAGGTCGCCAAGCAACTCGCCGATACGCTCGGCGTCGAACTGCTGCGCTTTGACATGTCCGAATACATGGAGAAACACGCGGTCTCCCGCCTCATCGGGGCGCCGCCGGGCTATGTCGGCTTCGATCAGGGCGGCCTGCTGACCGATGGCGTCGATCAGCATCCGCATTGCGTCCTGCTGCTCGACGAGATCGAGAAGGCGCATCCGGACGTGTTCAACATCCTGCTTCAGGTGATGGATCACGGCACGCTGACCGATCACAACGGCCGTTCGGTCGATTTCCGCAACGTGATCCTGATCATGACCTCGAATGCCGGCGCCTCCGAGCTTGTCAAATCGGCGATCGGCTTCGGGCGCGACACGCGCGAGGGCGAGGATACCGCCGCGATCGAGCGCACCTTCACGCCCGAGTTCCGCAACCGTCTGGACGCGGTGATCAGCTTTGCGCCGCTGGGCAAGGAAGTTATCCTCCAGGTAGTGGAGAAATTCGTCCTCCAGCTCGAAGCGCAGCTTCTCGACCGCAACGTGACCATCGAACTGACCCGTCCGGCAGCCGAATGGCTGGCCGACAAGGGCTACGACGACCGCATGGGCGCCCGCCCACTTGCCCGGGTCATTCAGGAGCACATCAAGAAGCCGCTGGCCGAAGAGCTTCTGTTCGGCAAGCTGACCAAGGGCGGCATCGTCAAGGTTGGCGTCCGCGACAACAGGATCGACCTGCGGATCGAGGAACCGGGCAACCTGCGCCTGCCCTCGCGCAAGCCTCCGCTGCTGACCGCCGATTGAGATCAAGCCGGTGTTCCGCACCGGGGCTTCATGCGCGGTACTTCTGCGCAACGGGACGGAACCCGGCCACCGCAAAGTGGTATTCAGGCTTCGACAGCGCCGGGCGGGGCTCAGCGCTCGGTCAGTTTCAATTCGATGCGCCGGTTGCGCGCCCAGGCCTCGGGCGTATCGGCCGGATCGACCGGCTGAAACTCGCCAAAACCGGTGGCGGCAAGCCTGTTGGGCGGGAAGCCGAGTGCCTCGGTCATGTAACGCACGACCGCCAGCGCCCGCGCCTGACTGAGCTCCCAGTTGCTGCGATAGGCCCCGGCGCCCGAAAGCGGCTGATTGTCGGTGTGCCCGTCGACGCGGATCACCCAGTCGATATCCCCGGGGATATCGGCCGAGACCTCGGAGAGAATGCTTGCGACCCGCGCAATCTGTGCCTGCCCTTCGGCGGAAATCTCGGCCGAGCCGGGTTCGAACAGCACCTCGGAGGAAAAGACGAACCTGTCGCCCTCGATCCGTACCCCCTCACGACCACCCAGCACATTGCGCAGCCGGCCGAAAAACTCCGACCGATAGTTCTTCAGGTCCTTCGCTTCGGCCTCAAGACGGGCCTTCTCCTCTTCCAGACGCCGGCGTTCGGCCTCCTCCAATTCGGCACGCTTGCGCTCTTCGCTGGCCACCTGCGCCAGCGCGGTATTGAGCCGGTTGCCGAGGGACTGAATCTCCACCTGCGCTTCGGCATCGCGCGCGTCCGCCGCATCGAGCAGGTCCTGCAACGCCCCAAGCTGGGTCCTCAGCGCCGTCACATTCTCGTTCAGCAGCGCAATGCTGCGCTGGCTTTCCGCCGATTTCGCCTCCTCCTGCGCAAGCTGGGCGTGCGCCGCCGCAAGCAGCACGGCGCGTTCCTCGGCGGCGCCGAGTTGCTCTTCGGCGCTGCGCTCGGCGGCAAGTCTGGCCGCCTCGGCGGCGGCAAGCTGCCGATCGAGGTCCTGTTCTGCCGATTGCGCGGCAGCCAGCAGCGTCAGCGTATCCTCGGCCTTCCTGCGCTGTTCCTCAAGCGCCAGCGTCATTGCGGTCAGTTCGTCCTCGGCCCCTTCCAGCCGCTTGCGCAATGCCTCGGCCGCGGCGGCTTCGGTCAGGCGCGAAGCCTCCTGTTCGGAAATCTGCGCCTGCAAGGCATCCGCGCGCGCGGTCTGACTGGCCAGATCTTCCCCGGTTGCCGCAGATTCCGCCTGCAGATCGGCGATCAGCGCCTCCAGCGCCTGGCGTTTTGCCGCAGCCAGCCGTGCCGCTTCGCTCTGGGCGTCAATCTCGCCGCGCGCAGCCGCCAGCGCCGTCTGCAAGGCGTCACGCTCGCCTTCCAGCGCGGCCTGCCCCGAGGCGAGGGTGTCGCGCTCCAGCAGCAGCGCGGCCACCCGTTCCTCGAAACCGGCAATTGCGGTTTCGGCCTCGCCCAGCGCATCCTGCTGATCGCTCACCTGTGCGGCGAGGGCGACGATCTGCGCCGCCTGCGCCTCGGCCGTTTCGCGCGACCGGTCGAGGGTCGCGTTCAGCGTACCGATTTCCGCGTTCAGCGCCTCGGATTTCCGCCTTTCGAGGCCCAGCGCGTCGGCAAGCTGCGCGATATCGGAATGCAGCGTGTCCAGTTCGTGTTCCTGCCCCGTGATCGTCTCGCGTAGCATGAACTGAACGATCATGAAGATCGACAGAACGAACATCAGCACCAGCAGAAGCGCCGTCATCGCATCGACGAATCCTGGCCAGATCGAGGCCGAAAACCGGTCGGATCTGCGCCGCACCAGGCCCATCGATCAGCGCTCCGGACCGGATCGGGCATACGCGACATCCGCCAGATTGCGGATCTCGCGCGTCAGCGCCGTTATCTCGTTGCGCAACTCGGCCACTGTTTCCTGCCGGCCGGCGGCCAGTTCCTCGAGGATGCGCAGCACCTGCACGTCGATCGAGCGAAGCCGCATCCGACTTTCGGCATCGCTGCCGCCACCGCCGGTTTCAACCGCCTCCTGCGCCCGCTCGGCCACCGTGGCGAAATATGCGATCAGCCGTTCCTGTCCCTCGATCAGCCGCCCCTGCCCCTCGGCGACATGCGCCTGCATCGCGGCAAGCTCGGCCAGCCGCTCCGCGATGGGGGCCTGGGCGTCGGCCATCCTTTCCTGCCCCGCCGCAAGCTGGCCCTGCAACGCGACCACATGCGCCTGCCCTTCGGTCATGCGCGACTGGGCGTCGCCGGCGCGGCTCAGGATATCGACAGTCCGGCGCTGCCCCTCGGCGATCCGGTCGAGCGCGTCGGTCTCGCGGGTGTCGTGCTGCAACGTACGGGTCAGCGCGGTCACCGCAACGGCAACCTCGGCCATCTTGTCCTCGGCCGTACTGCGGCTTGCGTCGGCCTGCGTCTGCAACGTCCGCATCGCCTCGAGTTGCTCGGCCATGTGGTCGAGCACGCCGATCAGCGCCCCGGCCTCGCCCGAAAGCTCGCTGTCGCCACCGGCGAAACCCAGCCGCGTGATGGAGGAAAGCCACTCCTCCAGTTCGCGGTAGAAACGGTTCTGCCCGCGCGAGGCAAACAGCTCCAGCAGACCCACAACCAGCGAGCCGGCAAGCCCCAGCAGCGATGAGCCAAAGGCCGTCCCCATGCCGCCAAGCTGCGCCTCGAGCCCGCCCATCAGCTTGGTGAAGACATCGGCACCCGTCTCCCCCTCCTGCGGGGCAAGCGATCGGATGGTGTCGATCACCGCCGGAACCGTCGTCGCGAGGCCATAGAACGTGCCCAGAAGCCCCAGGAAGATCAGCAGGTTGACAAGGTAACGCGTGATATCGCGGGCCTCTTCGATCCGGGTGGCAACCGAATCGAGGATCGACGATGCCGAACTGGACGATATCTGCCGGTTGACCCCGCGCGAGCGCAACAGCGCGGCGAGCGGTGCCAGCAGGCGCGGCGCCGGCCCGCGCGCCGCAGTGGCGTGATCGCGCACGAAAGCCTCGATCCAGCGCACCGAGGACGAAAGTTGCGCGACCTGCAGGAAACAGGCCAGCACCCCGATCAGAAACACCAGCGCGATGGTCCCGTTAAGCCAGGGGTTGGCCATGAATACCGCGCTGACGCTTGGATAGATGAACCAGCCACCCACGGCGACCAGACCCAGCACCACCAGCATCTGTACGATCTGGCGGACGGGTTGCGAGAATTGCGTCGGTATTTCGGACAAGTCTGCGGCCTCTCTGGTCGTGGCGCCTAGGGCGTATTGCCGCAACGATAGAAAGGCCGCCGGCGATTGCCAATCGGCAAAACGCGCTCAGTCGCCGGACGATGCGGCCAGGGCACGGACACGTTCGGCAAGCCAGTCGAGTTCGGCATCGGCAAGGCCAAGCTCGGCCAGATGACCGGCGGTATTGTAGAGATATTCGGTATTCGGGCCACGCCCGCCCACCGCACGGGCGATGATGCGCGCCTGCTCTTCCAGCGGCAGGCCGCCGCAATACTGGACGTGATCGCGGTCCACCACATAGGCAAGCGAGAGCACCCGGCGGCCATCGCACAGGGACAGGTCGACCATCTCCTCGAGATAGGCGGACGAGATCAGTTCGCGCTCGCGCAGCGAGGCGACCGTTTCGCGCTCGGCGCCGGGCGCGACACGAAAGGCGACACCATCGCAGGAGGCACCGCTGCCGTGATCGAGGGCAAGGACAAGCCCCGGCTTTTCCTCGGTTCCACGGTGATGGATCGAGGACATGCAGAAGCTGCGGCGATACCCGGCAAGCCGCGCCACTGACCGCTCGGCCACCGGAAATCCCGGATGCCAGATCAGACTACCGTAGCCAAAGACCCATAGGGGCTTGGAAAAGTCGATGTCCTGCATATCCTGCCCTCGCAAACCTGAGGCGCGTGATACATCGAGTCTCCGGAGAAACGAAAGGGGCCAGCATGAAACCGGTCAGATTGTTGTGGCTGATTGCGATTGTCGCGCTGGGGTGGAGCGCCTGGTGGGGCTGGGGTGCCTGGACAACCGAGCACAACCTGACCAGATGGCTGGAGGCGCGGCGCGCGCAGGGCTGGCAGGCCGAATGGTCCGACATCTCGGTGAAGGGGTATCCGACACGGATCGACACGACGATTTCCGGCCTGACGCTGGCCAATACCGCGGCCGGATGGGTCTGGAACACCCCGTTCTTCCAGATCCTCGGGCTGAACTACGAAAAGAACCACTATGTGCTGGTCTGGGCCGACAGCATGGATCTGCAAACCCCGTCCGAGCGGATTGCGGTCGACGGCGAGGATCTGCGCGGCAGCGTCACCTTCGTGCCGGGTGCGGCGCGCGAACTGGACGATGCGACCCTCGTGTTCAAGGGGCTCGCCCTGTCCTCCGACGCCGGATGGACGGCGACGCTGGACGAAATGCGGCTGGCGAGCCGGCCGAACGAAAACCGCGCCAATACCATGCGCGACGTGGCGCTGGAGCTTGCCGGCCTGCACCCGGAATCCGCGGCATTGCAAAACCTTGCCCGGCTCGGGATCGTTTCGCCAAACGTCGAGCGGCTCAACGCCGACCTGACGGTCACCTTCGACCGCCCGTGGGATCGCACCGCGCTGGAAGACGCGCACCGCCCCCAGCCGCGGGCCATCGACATCCGGGATGCCGGGATTCTCTGGGGCAAGCTGGAACTGCGTGTCGCCGGAGACCTGACAATGGACGCCTCGGGCACGGTTTCGGGCAGGATGCAGATCAAGGCGACCAACTGGCGCGACATGCTGGCGCTGATGCGCCAGACAGGCACCGTTCCCGACGCCGTGGTCGATACCATCGACGCGGCGCTGAAACTTCTGAGTGGCCTTGTCGGGCCGTCCGACACGCTCGACATTCCGCTGACCTTTGCCGACGGCCACACCAGAATCGGTATCGTGCCGGTTGGTCCGGCACCGGTCATCCGGCTACCGTGAGCGCGGATGGACGGGCGGAAGCGGCCTCAGCGGCAGTAACTGCCCGAGCGGTAGCGCGCCGTGTCGACGTGGAAATGATCGCGGTGATAGCTGTCGGAGCGCGGGCCGAGCACGGTGCCGAACGGACCACAGGCCGCACGGTGGGCCTTTTTCATCTCGTCGCCCCATTTCCCGCTCGACCAGCCGTTGAGAACCGTCACCTGCGTTCCGTCGCGCAGGACGATGGCCGAGATATCGACGGCGCGCCCCTTGGCATGTTCCGAAAGCCGGCCGCCGGAGCGGTTGTTGCGGTTGCGGCAGACGTAATGCGCCGCCACGTTCAGTTTGACCACCCCACCGCCCTGACGCCCGAAGGCGGGCTTGACGCCCTTTTCGACCCAGGCGTTGAGCGCCCTGGCCGTTGTGCAGTCGATCGTCGCCGGCGCGCTGAGCGCGACGCCTGCAACCGATGTCACCCGCACCGGATTGTCCACGCCGCAGCCGCCCGCGGGATTGCCGAAGCTGGCGATCTGCGTTCCCTTGATCGCATCGACACCACAGACCGCTCCCTTGGCCGAGTAATTCCCCGCCGAAGGGAAGCGGCGGCGGAATTTCTCGAAAAACCCGGCCGGGCGCAGGTGCGGCTGCGGGGTTCCCGGCGCTACCTGCATGACGGCCGAAACCGGCACGACCCCGTAACCCGCCAGCGGATGCGGCGGGCGTTCGGCCGGGCGGTGGGCGGCGTCGTACCGGATGCGCGTCACCTGCCGCGCCACCGCCACCCTGCTGTCGGCCGGCTCGCGATGTTCGGCGAAGATACCGTCGCGGCGGATGGGCCGGTATTGCCCGGGTGTGCCCGTCGATTCGGCCGCCTGACCAGCCGGTCCGGCCCGCGATACGATTGCCGAGGCAGGCTGCAGCACCTCCGGTCCGGGGCGGGCGACGGGGCGCATTCCGGCGCCGGTGACCTGTGCGGCGGGGGCTGCGGTGGCGGCCAGCAGGGCCGCGATCACGAATCCAAGGGTGCGTTTTCTCATGCACCGCCCTTATCACGGTTACGGCCACGGCCAAAATCGGCGTCGGCGGTATCCTGCCCAGCCTCGATGATGCCGCGACGGATGGCGCGCGTATGGGTGAAATAGTCGAACAGGAGATCGCCGTCGCCCTTGCGAATGGCCCGTTGCAGCCGCATCAGCTCCTCGATGAAACGGCCGAGGATCTCCATCGTCGCGTCCTTGTTGTTGAGGAACACGTCGCGCCACATCGTCGGGTCCGAAGCCGCGATGCGGGTGAAATCGCGAAACCCGGCGGCGGAATATCTGATGACCTCGCTGTCGGTCACCCGGCGCAGGTCGTCGGCGACGCCGACCATCGTATAGGCGATCAGATGCGGTGCATGGCTGGTGACCATCAGCACCAGATCGTGGTGATCGGGTTCCATCGTCTCGACATTGGCACCCATGCCGATCCAGAACCGCTCCAGCTTCGCCAGCGCAACGGGGTCCACCTCGCCCGCCGGCACGATCAGGGTGTAGCGGTTGTCGAACAGTTCGGCAAAACCGGAACGCGGGCCGGAATGCTCCGTCCCGGCCAGTGGATGCGCGGGGATGAAGTTCACCCCTTCCGGCAGATGCGGCCCGACCGCATCGATCACCGCGCGCTTGACCGACCCCACATCGGTGACGGTCGCGCCCGGTTTCAGGTGCGGGCCGATCTCGGCCGCCACCGCCCCCATCGCCCCGACCGGCACGCAGAGCACCACCAGATCAGCATCGGCGACGGCTTCGGCGGCCGTTTCGGTGACGATATCGCAGAGCCCGTCCTGCCGCGCGATGGCGCGGGTTCCGGCCGAGCGGGCGGTGCCGGCAATCACGCGCTGAAGCCCGGCGCGGCGCCCGGCATGGATCATCGACGAGGCGATCAGCCCAAGCCCGATATAGGCCACGCGGTCGTAGATCTGGCTCAACTCCGCACCTCCCGGAAACTGCGGATGCCCTCGACGACACGGGCGCAGCCGGCCTCGTCGCCCACGGTGATGCGCAGGCATTCGGGCAGGCCGTAGCCCGCCACCCGGCGCACGATGACACCCTGCGACTTGAGGTGAGTGTCGGCGGCCTCGGCCTCGGCCCGGTCGGCAAAGCGGGCGAGCAGGAAATTGGTCAGGCTGGGATCGGATGGCACACCGAGCGCGGCCAGTTGTCCGGCCAGCCGGTCGCGAAGCCGCGCGGTTTCGGCCAGGCAATGACCGGCCCAGTTCCGGTCTCGTACCGCCGCCATGGCGGCGGCCATCTGGATTTCCGACAGGTTGAACGGCTGGCGGATGCGGTTGAGCACGTCGATGATCTCGCGCGGGCCATAGCCCCAGCCGATGCGCAGACCGCCGAGCCCGTAGAGCTTGGAGAAGGTGCGGGTCATGAAAACGTTGTTGCGCGCCTCGACCAGTGCCGCGCCGCCGTCGTAACCGTCGACAAACTCCGCATAGGCGCCGTCGAGTACAAGGATCGCGCCCTCGGGCAGGCCCTCGGCGAGCCTTGCAACCTCGTCGATACCGATCATCGTGGCAGTCGGGTTGTTGGGGTTGGCGACGAAAACGATTCTGGTGCGCCCGGTGCAGGCAGCCAGCAGGGCATCGACATCGGTTACCCGCTCGCGCTCCCTTGCCACCACGGGGGTGGCGCCGACCGCATGGGCAAGGATCGGGTACATGGCAAAGCCGTGCTCGGTATGCACCACCTCGTCACCCGGCCCGGCAAACGCCTGACAGAGAAACTGCAACACCTCGTCCGAGCCGACGCCGCAGATGATCCGCCCGGCATCGAGCCCGTGCACCTCGGCGATTGCCTGCCGCAGCGGGGCATGATCGGTGTTGGGGTAGCGGTGAACCTGCCCGGCCGCCCCGGCGATCGCCGCCCCGACACTCGGGCTGGGGCCGAAGGGGTTTTCGTTGGAGGACAGCTTCAGCACATCCTCCACCCCTTCGACGCGGCTTTCGCCGCCCTCGTAGGGGGCAATTTCCATGATTCCGGGCTGCGGCGTGATCTTTTTCATCGTGGTCTCCTTGGCGCCCTCATAACGGCGGCGGCGGGCGGATGCCAGACAGACGACGCCATGCCGGAGAGGCGCTGGCGCCGCACCGGCATCAGCCGGCCAGCACGTTACGGAACGCCCAGGGCTCCTCCGCCACCACCTCCTCGGGGAACTGGCTCTGTCGATCGCTCAGCGGCGTCCAGTCGGTATAATGCGCCTCGACCGGCCCGAGATAGGGCCGCTGCACCTCGAGACAGCGCGCATGATCCATCTCGTCGGTCTCGACGATCCCGGCACCGGGGTTCTCCAGCGCCCAGACCATCCCCGCCAGTACCGCCGACGACACCTGCAACGCGGTGGCGTTCTGATCGGGCGCGAGCCGCCGCGCCGCGTCGTTCGACAGACGCGAGCCGTACCAGAGCGCGTTCTTCGCGTGCCCGTAGAGCAGCACGCCCAGTTCGTCGATGCCCGACGCGATCTCGTCGACATCGAGGATGTGGTGACGCTGCTGAATGCTGTTCGAGCCGAACATCTCGTGCAGGCTCAACACCGCATCGTCGCAGGGGTGATAGGCATAATGGCAGGTCGGGCGATAGCCGGGCGCCGCCGGATCGCCGACAGTATAGTAATTGGCAATCGAAATCGCCTCGTTATGGGTCACCAGAAAGCCGAATTGCGGGCCGGGCGTCGGACACCAGGTGTTCACACGGGTATCGGCACCGGGCTGTTCGAGCCAGATACCGGCGCGGCAGCCGGTCGCGTGGCGGTGCGCATTGGGGGGAAACCACGGCTCGAACGTGCCCCAGCCCAGTTCCGCCGGCTGGAACCCCTCGGCGATGAACCCCTCGACCGACCAGGTGTTGACAAAGGTGCCCAGCGGGCGGGGCGCCGCGCGCACCTGCGTATCGCGTTCGGCGATATGAAGCCCCTTGACACCGAGCCCGCACATCAGCCCCGCCCAGCCGGCGCGGTCCACCGGCGCGGGCACGGTGCGGCCCAGGTCGCGGGCCAGCGTCAGCAGCGCCTCCTTGACCAGCCAGCTTACCATGCCGGGGTTGGCGCCGCAGCAACTGACGGCGGCGCTGCCGCCCGGGTTGGCCGCCTTTTCGTCGCGCACCATCTGGCGCAGCGCGTAATTGGTACGCGCGGCGTTGTCTTCGGTACCGAAATAATACCCGGCCCACGGCTCGACCACGGTGTCGATATAGGGAACCCCCATCTCGCGGCAGGCCCTCATCAGGTCGAGCGACGAGGTATCGACCGACAGGTTGACGCAAAATCCGCTGCCCGGCTCCAGCAGGCCGGCCAGCACCTCGCGGTGGTTCTCCGGCGTCAGCGCGACCGCCGCGTGACGGTAGCCGCGCGCGGTAATCTCGTCAGCCCGCAATGTCGAAGGTTCGACAATGGTCAGACGGCCGCGATCGAAGGTGAAATGGCGTTCGATCAGCGGCAGCGTGCCGCGCCCGACCGATCCGTAGCCGATCAGCACAACCGGGCCCTCGATATGGCCATAGACGGGAAAGCGAGTCATCGCGAGGCTCCTCCTGCATCCATGCGGTCATACGGGGAGTGAGCGGCAAAGAAAACCGGCCGATGCCGGCCTGGCCGGCCGGCGGCTAGCGCCGGATCGCGACGTAAACGGGCTCGCCGTGTTTCCGCCGCAATTGCGCCGCATCGCGCGCCCTGATCGCCGCCCAGGCGTCCGAGGCAGAAAACCCTGACGCGAAATCGCGGCTTTCGCCGATCTCGTATCCGCGCGCCGCAAGATCGTCGGTCAGCGCCTTGTCGGTAAACACCACGGCGGAACTGCCCGCCTCCGGCAGGCTCGACAGATCGGCCGGATAGACCCAGTCCTCCACCCCCGGCAGGTAGACCCCGACATCGCCGGCGCGCTTGCGCGACGCGAACAGGTACACCCGGTCCGGAGGCACACCGGAGGCACCGATCACCCGCGCGACGAACTCGGCATTCGTCGGTGCGGCAAGAGCGTACCTGAGCGGGGAAATCATCGCGAGCGTGACCGGCAGGATCATTCCAACCAGCGCGGCAACTGCCCAGACCGGCCATCGGCGCCCGCAGGTCAACACGGCCGCCAGACAGGCCGCGAGGGAAAGAAGGGTCAGCAGGGCGGCGGCGGACTGGTGCAGCGCCACCAGAACCGCCAGCGCGGCAAGCCCGACAAACAGCGGGAAGACGGCGACCAACCGAAGTACTCGCAGGAACCTGACCCGCAGGTCCTGCGGTGCGATCCGGTCGGCGGCATATCCCAGCAGCACCGCAACCGCCGGGATGGCGGGCAATATATAGCGTTCGTACAGCGCCGAGGAAAAGGCGAAGAGGCACAGGATGGCAACCGCCCAGACGATCAGGAACAGGATCGGCCGCTCCAGCCGGCGCCAGCCGGACCAGTTCCAGCGGCGCAGAAGGACAGCAACCGCAACCGGCAGCAGCGGCACCCAGAGGTCGGTGATCGTCTTGCGCAGATTGCCCAGAAACAGCGAAAGGGAGAAGCGAACCTTCTCGGTGACCTGATCGCCGAGGAAATCGCTTCGGAACGTGCCGGGCTCCTGCACGGCGGCCAGCACAAACCACCAGCCGGCGGCCAGCAGCGCGATGGCAAAGGCCGCCGCCTCGCGGCCGAGATCGCCGTCGGGGCGGGCATCCGCACCACGCGATACGCCGCGCACCGCCCAGAAGACGGCCACCACGACAAGCGCGACCAACCCCTTGCCGAGCATGGCAAAGGCCACCCCGCCATATCCCGCCAGATAAAGCCAGAACCGCCCTCCGCTCCGGTCCGACAGCAGCGTCGCGAAAGCGGCCAGCGCCAGGGTGACGCCCAGAAGCAGCGGCATATCGGGAATATGCTGGGTGGCAGAACGAAAGAACACGCGATGGCCCGCCAGCGCCGCAACCGCAACCGCGGCCCCGGTAAGGGTGGCACCGACCGAACGCGCCATCGCAAAGGTCAGCGCCAGCACACCCGCCGCGCTGACGAGCCACAGGAATTTGGTGGCGAATGGCGAAAGGGGGAAAAGCGTACGCCCCGCCACGATGTAATAATAGGCCATCGGCGGCTTCTTGAGCCTGACCTCACCCGCCAGCGTTTGCGGGATCACGTAATCGCCGCCGGCAAGCATGCGCGCCGCGCCGACAACGTAATAATGCTCGTCGGAGTGGGTCTCGAGCGGACGGACGGCTTCCGGCAGCACCAGAAACAGGAACGCCGCTATCAGTGTCGCCAGAACGGGAAACGCCCGGCGCGGCGGTTCGGAAAACCAGCCGGCCGGGCGCTTCGAATTGCTGTCGTCAAGCGGCATCGCACCAAGCGCTTTGCCGGCCGGTCAGTTCTGGGCGTAGTATTCGATGACGAGGTTAGGCTCCATGTGAACCGCGTAGGGCACATCGCCCAGACCCGGGGTGCGCACGAAGGTTGCGGTCATCTTGGAATGATCTGCCTCGATGTAATCGGGCACGTCGCGCTCGGGCAGGCCGACGGATTCCAGAACGGTCGCAAGCTGCCTGGAACGATCGCGAACCTCGATCACGTCGCCTTCCTGCACCCGGTAGGAGGGGATATTGACGCGCTTGCCGTTCACCAGCACATGGCCATGGTTGACGAACTGGCGGGCGGCAAAGATGGTCGGAACGAACTTGGCGCGATAGACCACCGCATCAAGGCGGCGTTCGAGCAGGCCGATCAGGTTCTCGCCGGTATCGCCGCGAACCCGGGCCGCTTCGGCGTAGATGCGCTTGAACTGCTTTTCGGTCAGATCGCCGTAATAGCCCTTGAGCTTCTGCTTGGCGCGCAGTTGCAGGCCGAAGTCCGACATCTTGCCCTTGCGGCGCTGGCCGTGCTGACCGGGGCCGTATTCGCGGCGGTTGACCGGCGACTTGGGACGGCCCCAGATGTTTTCGCCCATGCGGCGGTCGATCTTGTACTTGGCAGAGGTGCGTTTGGTCACCGTCTGATCTCCTTCCGATGCGCCGCCCGGCAGGCGGCTGTGAAGGGCGTTGTCCTTTCCCTTTCGGGCGACAGGCATCCCCTTGCGGGGGCCGCCAACACCAATGAAGCACCCGGCCACCGGGGCCAGGATGGTGCCGTCTAAAGCGCGCGGTGCATGGTGTCAACCGCCGGCAGGGCCGGACCGTTCCCCTTCGGCAAGCGCTGCGGAATAGACGGTAACACGGCCGCGACCGGCATGTTTGGAGGCATAGAGCGCCGCATCCGCCTGCCGGAGCAGGCTGTCAGCCTCGGCCCGCTCGTGCATCGCGCTTGTCACGATCCCGATACTGCCGGAAATCCTGCACGAGGCGGCACCGAACGGCACCGGCTGTTCGAGCTGGGCGATGATACGCTCCGAGATCGCCCTCAGCCGGTCGGTATCGACCAGTTCCTGAAAGATCAGCACGAACTCGTCTCCGCCGACCCGCGCCACGGTATCTGTATTGCGGGTTTCCGAAATCAGTATCCGCGCCACCGCCTGCAACACCTCGTCTCCGGCGGCGTGCCCATAGCTGTCGTTTACCGATTTGAAGAAATCCAGATCCAGGTGCACCAGCCCGAAAGGCACCGCATTCGCCGCCAGACGCCGCAGCACCTGATCCATCGCACGGCGGTTCTTCAGCCCGGTGAGCGTATCGGTATAGGCCTGCTCCTCGGCCGCCGCCCGTGCCCCCTGAAGGCGCAGGTTGAGCTTACGCGACGCCGCGAGCGCCGCCGATTTCGCCTCGACCAGATAGAGCATCTCGACGGCAAGGTCGGTGGTGGCAAAATCGGAAAGCGTCAGCGAATAGTCCCGCACCGCATCGACAACCCCGATCCCGAAGGACAGGTTGATGAGCGCCCCCGCGCCGCAGGGCAGCGGAACGATCACCGCCTTGAACGTACCCTCCTCGCCCTCGCGGAACGAGAGCGACAGCCGCCCCGAATCGGCGCCGAGCAGATCC
>NZ_JBKEAE010000019.1:0-42140 GCF_047971885.1 Tropicimonas sp.
TTTTTCGTTCCGCGCGGGTTGCACCCGCCATCAGGTTTGCCACTTAACGCCTCAAGTCTTCATCCGCACGAGGAAGCCCCGATGCTCCGCTTTCTGCCCAGACCTTTCCGCCATTCGGCCATCGTCGCCGCAACCCTCGCCATGGCGGCCGCCACGCTGCCCGCGCGGGCCGAACAGGTCGAGATTCTCAATGTCTCCTACGATATCGCGCGCGAGCTTTACGCCCGGATCAACCCGGCCTTCATCGCACAATGGAATGCCGAAACGGGCGACGATCTGACCGTCAACCAGAGCCATGCCGGATCGTCCAAGCAGGCGCGTGCCATCCTCCAGGGCCTTCAGGCCGATCTGGTCACCTTCAACCAGGTGACCGACGTGCAGGTGCTTGCCGATGCGGGCTTCGTCTCCGCGAACTGGCGTGACGAATTTCCCAACAACGCCTCCCCCTATTATTCGCTTCCCGCCTTCATGGTTCGCGGCGGCAATCCCAAGGGGATCGAGGACTGGGACGACCTGATCCGCGATGATGTGCAGATCGTCTTTCCCAATCCCAAGACCTCGGGCAACGGGCGCTATACCTATCTTGCCGCCTATGCCTATGCACTGGCCGGCAACAACGGCGACGACGAGGCGGCGCAGGCCTTTGTCGACAAGCTGCTGGCCAATGTCGCGGTGTTCGATACCGGCGGCCGCGGCGCCACCACGACCTTTGTCGAGCGTGGCATCGGCGACGTTCTCATCACTTTCGAGGCCGAGGTCGAGAATATCCGCAAGGCCGAGGCCGACGGCGCCTATGACCGGGTTGTGCCCTCGCTTTCGCTGCTGGCCGAGTTTCCCGTCGCCGTGGTCGACCGTATCGCGGACGCGCGCGGAACCGCCAATGTCGCACAGGGTTATCTCGAATTCCTCTACGGCAGCGAAGGTCAGGAAATTCTTGCCTCCTTCAACAATCGCGTCCATGACCCCGAAGTGGTCGCCGCCCATGCTGCCGATTTCCCAGAGGTCACGCTGGTGAAGGTCGAGGACGTGTTCGGCGGATGGGACAAGGCGATGGAAACCCATTTCGCGTCGGGCGGCGTACTCGACAGGCTCCTCGCGAACTGATACCGCGCCATTACATCCCAATGCGCGCCGCCGGGTCCATGGCGATCCGGCGGCGATCTGTCTTGTGGTCGTCCGATGCTCGCTGCACTATCCACGCGCCGCCGTTCCCCGCTTCCCGGTCTCGGGCTGACACTGGGCATCACCCTGCTGTTCGTCACCCTGATCGTGCTGCTGCCGCTGTTCGGGCTCGGCTGGCAATTTGCCCAGCTCGGTCTTGCCGATTACCTGCGCGTGATGGGCGATCCGCGCGTGCTGGCCTCGCTGCGGGTAACGATCGCCGCCGCCGCCGCCGCAACGGCGATCAATGCGGCGGGCGGGCTTTTGCTGGCATGGGTAATCTCCCGCTACCGCTTTGCCGGGCGCCGGCTGCTCGACGCGCTGATCGACCTGCCCTTCGCATTGCCGACATCGGTGGCCGGCATCGCGCTGGTCGCGCTCTATGCCGGGGATGGCTGGATCGGCAGGCTGCTCGCGCCGTTCGGGCTTGTACCTGCCTATACCTGGTGGGGGATCGTCATCGCCATGGCCTTTACCTCGATCCCGTTTGCGGTGCGCGCCATCCAGCCGCTGATCGAGGAACTCGACCCCGTGGAAGAGGCCGCCGCGCGCACGCTCGGCGCAGGCGACGGGCAGATCTTCACCCGCGTGATCCTGCCCCACCTGATGCCCGGCATCCTGACCGGCACGGGCCTGTCCTTCGTCCGCTCGCTGGGAGAGTTCGGCGCGGTGATCTTCATCGCCGGAAACCTGCCCTTCAAGACCGAAATCGCCTCGCTTCTCATCATGATCCGGCTCGACGAGTTCGATTACCCTGCCGCCGCCGCGATCGCCGGCACGATGCTCGGCCTGTCGCTGGTTCTGCTGGTTGCGATCAACGTCGCCCATACGCGGCTCTATCGCCGGTTCGAGCAGGGAGCCTGAGCGATGCCCGGCGGCGCCTCCCTGTCTTTTCGTCAACGCGCGCTGATCGGTCTTGCGGTGGCCTTTGCGCTGGTCGCGATCGCCGCCCCCGTCGCCGCGATCGTCGCCCGTGCTCTGGGGGACGGCACCGCCGCCTGGTGGGGCGCCATCACCGAGCCCGAAACGCTGCACGCGATCTGGATGACGGTGCTGACGGCGCTGATCGTACTGCCGATCAATATCGTCTTCGGCATCGCGGCGGCCTGGGCGATCGCCCGGTTCCGCTTTCCCGGCCGGCGCGCATTGCTCATCCTGATCGAGATCCCCTTTGCCGTCTCGCCGGTGATCGCGGGGCTCTGCTTCCTGCTGATCTATGGCGCCTACGGGCCGGTCGGCGCGCCGCTGATGCGCGAGGGCGTGCAACTGATGTTCAACCTGACCGGCATCGTGCTCGTCTCGCTATTCGTCACCTGCCCCTTCGTGATGCGCGAGGTGCTGCCGGTGCTCCAGGTAACCGGTGAAGACGAAGAGAAAGCCGCGCTGACGCTTGGCGCGAACGGCTGGCAGATTTTTCGCCACGTGACCTTTCCCAACATCCTGTGGGCGCTTCTGCACGGTGCAATCCTTGCCACGGCCCGCGCGATGGGCGAATTCGGCGCGGTCTCGGTCGTTTCGGGCGCGGTGCGCGGGCGCACCATGACGCTGCCGTTGCAGGTCGAGCTTCTCTATAACGATTACAACACGACCGGCGCCTTCGCCGCCGCAACGGTGCTGGCGTCGCTTGCGCTGGTCACGCTGGCGCTGCGCAGCGTGATCGCCACGGTACACCCCGAGGTCGGAGGCCAGCGATGAGTTTCGAGGTTCACGGCATTTCCAAGTCTTTCGGGGATCAGCAGGTCCTCGAAGACGTTTCGCTTTCGGTCGGAAAGGGCGAGTTCGTCGCCCTGCTCGGCCCGTCCGGATCGGGCAAGACGACGCTGCTCAACATCGTCGCGGGTCTCATTCCGCCGGACACCGGCCAGCTTGCCATCGACGGCGAGGACATTACCCGCCTGCCGGCGGGCGAGCGGCGCTTCGGCATGGTCTTTCAGTCCTACGCCCTTTTCCGCCACATGACGGTTGCCGACAACATCGGGTTCGGCCTCAGGGTCCTGCCGCGTGCGCGCCGCCCCGGCCGGGCTGCGCGGGCACGAAAGGTGGGCGAACTGCTCGACCTGATCGAGATGCCCGACCTCGACGACCGCTATCCAGCACAATTGTCCGGCGGTCAGCGCCAGCGCGTCGCCATGGCCCGCGCGCTGGCCATCGATCCCCGCCTTCTGCTGCTCGACGAGCCGTTTTCGGCGCTCGACGCCAAGGTGCGGCAATCATTGCGCGGCTCTGTGCGCCGGTTGCAGAAAAAGGTCGGCGTTTCGGCGATCCTCGTCACCCACGACCAGTCCGAGGCCTGGGCGCTGGCGGACAGGGTGGCGGTGATGAATCACGGCCGGATCGAGCAGTTCGACACTCCGCAGGCGCTCCGCAGCGCCCCGGCGACGTCTTTCGTGGCCGACTTCCTCGGTGTCGATGTGCTGGAGCGATAGGCGGCGCAACCGGATATCCCCGGTCTCGCGGGTTCCGGCGTCATTCGAGGTTGGTGTGCCGGCTTCGCATCTGCTCGGCACCGATCCCGAGCCTGTCGCGAAGCCTCAGTATCATGCATTCGAACAGGATGTTCTGTGCCGCCTCGTAGAGCGATCCCATCGGCAGCACCGAGGTGACCGCTCCCGTATCGTCGGCCATGGTCTGCGCCGGGATGACCAGCACCTGATCCGCCGATTGCGGGCAGGCGCCATCCGGCCGGGCGGTGACGCAGAGCGTTTTCGCACCTGCCGCAGCCGCGGTGCCCATCAACGCCGCCACGGTCGAGAAATTGCCCGGCCCGGCCGATACCAGCAGCAGATCTCCCGGCCCGACGGGCGGGGTCGTCATGTCGCCGACCACGGAAACGTCGAGCCCGAGATGAAATAGGCGCATTGCCAGCCCCCTCATCTGCAACCCTTCGCGGCCGACACCATGGACGGCGATCCGCCGGGCATCGGCGATTGTCGAAACCGCCCGGTCGACAGCATCGTCGTCGATCAGGTCGAAGACCCCGGCAAGTTCGTCGAGCGCTTCGCGATAGGCATTCATTGGCATCCTCCGTCATTGGCCGCGGGCAGGTTCCCCGCATGTGGTACCGGGTGAAAGAATCACTTGTATTCTGTAATTTACATCAGATACGTTCGGTTTTGCAGATGTGCCGCAGGACGTCTGGAGGAGACGCCCGCCCTCAGGGGCCGCATCCCAACAAGGAGGTAGACAATGAAGAAAGTTCCGCTCGCACTGCTGGCGGCTGCCGCCGTGGCGCTGCCCGCCATGGTCCCGGCTCAGGACATGCCCGGCATGACCAAGAAGGACAGCTATCGCTTTGTCGTCATACCCAAGGTCGTTCACCCGTGGTTCGATCTGGTGAACGACGGCGCCAAGCAGGCGGCCGCCGTCATCGAGGCGCAAACCGGCTCGAAGGTCCAGATCGACTACAGCGCGCCGCAGCAGGCCGATGTGGTTCAGCAGAACCAGATCATCGAAAGCTCGATCGCCACGCGCCCCGATGGCATCGCGATCGACCTTCTCGATGCCAGCGGCAACCGCGCCTCGCTGGAAGAGGCGCTGGGGCAGGGAATCCCCGTAACGATCTTCGATTCCGTCCCGCCCGAGGGGATGGACCTGACCTCGATCGGCAACGATTTCTGCGAGCAGGCCGAGATCGCGGCGCACAGGCTGGCGGAACTGCTCGGCGGGGAAGGCGAGGTCGCCATCATGATGGGCGTGCCGACGGCGCCGAACCATGCGATTCGCGCCGAATGCCACCAGAAGACCTTCGATTCCTATCCCGATATCACCGTGGTCGCGACCGGCATCGACAACGACAGCATCGAGACGGCACAGAAACAGGCCGCCGCGATCATGCAGGCCAATCCCAACCTCAAGGGATGGGTCGCCTGTGATGCAGCCGGCCCCATCGGCATCGGCCAGGCCATCCAGGAAGCCGGCAAGGTCGGCGAGGTGCTGCTGGTCGGGCTCGACAACCTGGCCGAAATGAAACAGCTCATCCGCGACGGCGTTGCGGACAGTTCGTCCTCCACCAAGCCCGAAATGCAGGGCTACTGGTCGGTAATGGCGATGTGGCAGCAGGCCGTCGGGATCGAGGCGCCCAAGTACTTCGACACCGGCATCGCCGTCCTGACCAGGGACAATGTCGGCGAATAGGGCATGACCGTCGCCCGCAGCGGCCGCCGATGCGGGTGCTGCGGGTCGGCGTGGCGGGCGGCCTTCCGATACCACCCGGGAACCCGGACACCGGCAATCAGCCGATATCGCGGAGATTCCGCCAACCATGGAGCAGCGGAATTATGGCTTTTCTTGAAGTCGAGAATCTGGGGCGCGACTTTCCCGGCGTGCGGGCGTTGAACGATGTCGCGCTGAAGCTCGAACTCGGGCGCGTCCACGTTCTGGCCGGCGAGAACGGCGCCGGAAAATCGACCCTTGTGAAGCTGATCACCGGAGCCTACAGCCCAAGTCGCGGCAGGGTCCTGATCGACGGGCAGGACGCGGCGGAACACCCGGAGCTTCATCGCTATGTCGCCTATGTGCCGCAGGAACTGAACCTCTTTCCCAACCTGTCGGTGGCCGAAAACCTGTTCATTCCCTACGAACGCTCCGGCGTTTCCGGCGGAATCGTCAGCAAGCGGCAACTCGAACGCATCGCGCAACCCTATCTCGACCGTTTCGCCATCTCGGCGCGGCCGGGCGACCTCGTCCGCAGGGTCTCCGTGCCGGAACAGCAACTGCTTCAGATCGCCCGGGCCTCGGTCAACAGGGACATGCGGGTGCTGATCCTCGACGAGCCGACCTCGTCTCTGACCTCGGCCGAAATCGACCGCGTGCTGAACATCATCCGGGATTTTCGCGACAGCGGCCATGCGATCATCTTCATCTCGCACAAGATCGACGAGGTGCTGGGTATCGGCGACGACTACACCGTCCTGCGCAACGGCGAGAAGGTTGCCGAAGGCCGGATCGCCGACATCACCGAGCGCGATCTCATCCGCGCCATGTCGGGCGCCGAACTGGCGCTCGACGAGCATTTCCGGCCGGATGCCGGCCCGACCGACGGGCCGCCCGAGCTGCTTCTTCAGGTCGAACACCTGACCGGCGACGCGTTCGCGGACGTTTCCTTCGAACTCCGGCGCGGCGAGATCCTGGGTTTCGCCGGGCTCATGGGGGCCGGACGGTCCGAGGTCATGCAGACGATCTTCGGCTATCTGAAGGGCAAATCCGGCACCGTGCACCTGAAGGGCGGGCCATTCCCGCTCGGCGATACCAGCCGGTCGGTCGCCGCCGGCCTGCTCTATCTCTCGGACGAACGCAAGCTGCACGGAATATTGCCGCAACTCAGCCTGCGCGAGAACATCGGGATCTCGATCCTGTCGCAGATCACCGGCCGGCTGGGCATCTCGCTGAGAGACGAGCGCCTTCGCGTCGCCGACATCATCCGGCTTTATGACATCAAGGCCGCCGGCATGGCACAGCAGATTTCGCACCTGTCGGGCGGAAACCAGCAGAAGGCGATCATCGGCCGCGCGATGGCGACCGATCCGGCGGTGCTGATCTTCGACGAGCCGACCAAGGGGATCGATGTGCGCACCAAGGCCGAGATCTACCGCATCATGAAATCGCTGGCGGAACGCGGCGTCGGGATCATCCTGGTTTCGTCCGAGATGGATGAACTGCGCAAATGCGCCAACCGTATCGTCACCATGTATTCCGGCAGGGTCACCGGAGTTTTCGACAACGCCAGTACCAGCAACGAAACGCTCGTCGGCGCGCTATTCGGATCGGAGAACACCAACAATGCAGCCTAGCTCGTTTACCGCGCTATTCCGGAATCAGCTTGCGGGCGTGTTCTTCGCGCTGATCGCGATTTTCGTCGTGTCGGCGGTCGTGTCGCCCTATTTCCTGACCTCCTACAACATGACGGTTGTCGCGCGGTCGCTGGCGTTTGTCGGGCTGATCACCATCGGCCAGTCCATGCTGATGATCCTGGGCGAGCTCGATCTTTCGCTCGGCGTCATCGGCGGGCTGTGCGGTGTCGTCACCGGAATGCTGATGGTCGACATGGGGCTCAACCCCTGGTTTTCGATGCTCTGCGGTCTGGGGCTCGGGGCGGCGCTGGGTTTTTTCAACGGGTTCATGGTCACGGCGCTGCAACTGCACTCGCTGGTGCTGACCATCGGTTCGGCGGGCATTTTCGGCGGCATCAACCTGGTTCTGACCAAGGGCGTGGCGATCACCAATATCCCCAAGGAAATCCAGTTTCTCGGGCGGGGCAACCTGCTCGGGGTGCCGGTGCCCTTCGTCATCATGCTGGTTGTCCTGCTGATCGCCTCCTTCGCCATCCTCAAGACACCCTTCGGCCGCTACATCTATGCCATCGGCGACAACAAGGCCGCCGCGCGCATGCTCGGGATCCGGGTGGACCGCATCCGCGTGCTCGTCTTCACCATCGCCGGGGCGCTGGCCGCGCTGGCCGGTCTGCTGATGGTGACGCGCCTTGGCACCGCGCAACCGTCGATCGGCGAAACCTGGGTGCTGCCGCCCATCGCCGCGTCGGTGATCGGCGGCGTCGCAACGACGGGCGGCGTCGGGACACCGGTCGGCGCGATATTCGGCGCGGCCATCATCGCGGTGATCGAGAACATCATCGTTCTCTTCGGCGTCTCTCCCTATTGGCAGGGCGTGGTGAGCGGTCTGATCGTCGTGCTGGCGATCTCGTTCGACTCGATCTCGCGGCGCTATTTCCGCAACAACGGCTAGCGGTGCAATTCCGGAGGACAAATCATGAAACTCGGGCTGAACCTTTCCTTTGCAATCAAGCGCTGGCTGGGAGGCGAGCGGCTGGCG
Organism: Tropicimonas sp.; assembly: GCF_047971885.1. Taxonomy (NCBI): domain Bacteria; kingdom Pseudomonadati; phylum Pseudomonadota; class Alphaproteobacteria; order Rhodobacterales; family Roseobacteraceae; genus Tropicimonas; species Tropicimonas sp. The sequence continues at coordinate 7,990 of NZ_JBKEAE010000019.1, forward strand.
GCAATGGTGGCCGGCGATCTGGATACGCGCTACGTGCAGTTCACCTGGGATCTGGTCGATCCCGGCTGGCCCGAGTTTCCGCGTGACGCGATCGCCCGCGACTACGCCCGCGCATTCGCCCGGGCGGGCGTCACCATCGAAAGCACCTTCGGCGGGCTGGCCTCCTATACCTACAACCACCTGCTCGCCCCCACGCCCGAGCTTCGCGAACTGGGCAGCGAACACCTGCGCCGTGCCATCGACATGACGGCGGCGATGGAGGTGCCCGCAACCGGCATGCCCTTCGGCTCCTACAGCGCCGACGACGCGATCGACCCGCTCCGACGCGAGGAAATCTACAAGGAGGCACTGGAGCGCTATGTTGCGCTTTCGCGCCACGCACGGGAACGCGGCCTGTCGATGCTGCTTGTCGAGCCGGTGCCACTGGCCACCGAGTTCCCGTCGTCGGCCGCGGACGCGCGGCGGATGATGTCCGACCTCGACGGCGCGACCGATGTGCCGGTGCGTCTGTGCGTCGACTGGGGGCATGCGCTTTTCTCGCCGCTTTTCGGCGCGGATGCCGACATGGACCACTGGATGCGCACCTGCGGAGAGAACGTCGCCGCCTTCCACATCCAGCAGACCGACGGTCTTTACGACCGGCACTGGAACTTCACCCGCGACGGCATCGTCACCCCGGCCGTTCTGGCCGACTTCTGGAAGCGCCACGACCTGACGGATCAGACCTTCTTTCTCGAAATCATCTATCCGTTCGAAGAACCCGACGCGGTGGTGCTGTCCGACATGAAAGCCGCGCTGGACCTGCTGCGCGCCGCCTGACCCGGGAGATCGCGCTAACGCCGCGCCACCTCTGCCCGACGGAACAAGATGCCGGAAAGATCGTTGTTCGGTAGTCACCTACGGTATTGACGAACGACTCGAACTCGCCTGCGAAAAGCGGCATCGAGCCCATTGTGACGGTAATCAACTGGCATGACCGAGGGCGGTGCCCGTCTGCCGGGTGGGCGCGCAGCGCTTGTGGTCTTCACTTCATGCCGGCCGCGAACCTCCAACGTTCGTGCGCGCGATGAGGTCTCAAGGCGCCCGCCCGAGGGGGCGGACGGGCGCCGCCCGGGCCGCTTGCGCGGCTGTTCCGGGCAAAGGGAGAACGGCAGCTTCGTCCGCACCACCGACATCGCGAACGGTCGGTTCTGTGGCTGTTGGCATGAACCGCCGGACGGATGTTCGGGTTCGACGCGGTCAATCCGGCGCGAGCATGTAGCCGGCACCACGCACGGTTTGCAGGTAGCGCGGCTGTTTCGGATCGGCCTCGATCTTGCGCCGCAGGCGGGTGATCTGCACGTCCACTGCGCGCTCCTGCGCCTGATCGCCGTCGCGGCCCAGATCCTCGACAAGCCGGGTACGGTTGATCGGCTCGCCCGGCCGGGCAGCGAAGAGCCGCATCAGCTGCGATTCGGTGGCCGTCAGCCGCACGGGTTCATCGCCGCGCCAAAGCTCCCCCTTCTCGACCTCGTAGCGGAACGGCCCGAGATAGAGCACCTTCGGCCCCGGCACGATCCGTTCCTCGGCCGGAATGCGCCGCAGGATGGCATTGATCCGCAACAGCAGTTCCTTGGGTTCGAAGGGCTTGGCCAGATAATCGTCGGCCCCGGCCTCCAGCCCGGCGATACGGTCGGCCGTCTCGCCGCGCGCGGTCAGCAGCAGGATCGGTGTCCGGAGCGTCCGGCGCAGGGCTGCGGTCAGCGCAATGCCGTCTTCGCCCGGCATCATCACGTCGAGCACGACAAGATCGAACTCCAGCCCGGCCAGCAGGCGCCGGGCGTGTGCCGCGTCGCGCGCCGTGCTGACCAGAAATCCGTGCCGGATCAGGAACCGCTGCAGCAGCGTCCGGATACGCTCGTCATCGTCGACGATGAGCAGATGCGCGACGACATCAGCCGCCCGGGAGGCCTCGTTCATTGGCCGCCCTCCGTAAGCTGCTGGTAGCGGAGCCGCATCTCGGGGTCCATCATCGCCTCGAGCACGGTGCGGAAACCGGCCACCGCACCGGGGCCGGCGCTGCGAAAGGCGTCGCGCACCCGCGCCTGTTGCACGTCGCTCAGCGCGCGCTCCAACTCGCGGCCGCTGTCGGTCAGGAAAAGATGCCGCTCGCGCTTGTCCCTGCTGCCCACGCGGCTTTCGACCAGCCCGTCGTCGATCAACGTCCTGAGTACCCGGTTGAGCGATTGCTTGGTCACCCCGAGTATCGCCAGCAGGTTGTTGACCGTCGTCCCGTGCGAGCGATGGATGAAATGGACGGCCCGGTGATGCGCCCGTCCGTAGCCGCGTTCCTCCAGTATCCGGTCGGGGTCGGAGGTGAATCCCTTGTAGGCGAAGAACATCGCCTCGATCCCCTTGCGCAACTGTTCGTCGGTCAGAAACAGCAGTGCCTCGCCCCGCTGCCCGCTGCTCGGTCCGTCCGGCATCTTCGGCCTCGTGTCGTCGTTCGTGCTTCACATTTTATGTCAGTCTTGTTGACATTGCTAGGGGTAACTGGTAGCTCCGATCAGAATTTACGCAACTTTGCGTCCGTTTTGGACATAATTTGCGCAACATGTGAAAACCGGATCAGGAGTGGATAAGATGGCGGCTGCGTATGACGATCGGGATGGCTTCATCTGGATGGACGGGGAACTTGTGCCGTGGCGTTCGGCCAATGTGCATATCCTGACCCATGCGCTGCATTACGCCTCGTCGGTGTTCGAGGGCGAGCGCTGCTACAACGGCAGGATCTTCAGGGGGGTCGATCATTCCGAGCGGCTGCAGCGCTCGGGTGAACTGCTCGACATGCCGATCCCCTATTCGGTCGAGGAGATCGAGAAGGCGAAATACGACATGCTGCGGGCGAATGGCTGGACCGATGCCTATGTCCGTGTCGTCGCCTTCCGCGCCGCCGGGCTCGACATGGGGGTCAGCGCCGCCCGCAACCCGATCCGCATGGCAGTGGCCGGCTGGGAATGGGGTGCCTATTACGGCGACGCCTAGATGAAGGGGGCGAAACTCGACATCGCGAAGTGGAAACGCCCCAGCCCCGAGACCATTCCCACCGCGGCCAAGGCCGCCGGGCTGTACATGATCTGCACCATGTCCAAGCACGCTGCCGAGGCGAGGGGATGTTCGGACGCGATGTTCTTCGATTATCGCGGCTATGTCGCCGAGGCGACGGGCGCCAATGTCTTCTTCGTCAGGGATGGCGAAGTGCACACGCCGCTGCCGGATTGCTTCCTGAACGGGTTCACCCGCCAGACCGTTATCGGCATGCTGCGCGAAAAGGGCATCACGGTACATGAACGGCACATCATGCCCGAGGAGATGGAGGGCTTCCAGCAATGCTGGCTCACCGGCACGGCGGCCGAGGTCACACCGGTCGGCCAGATCGGTAGCTACAACTTCGAAGTGGGTGCGCTGACGCGCGACATCGCCCAGTCCTACGAAAAGCTGGTACGGGCCTGACCGAGCGGCGCCCTTAACCGGATATTGGCGAAGCGGCGGCAGAATGGCGGCATGTCAGACGCCCGCCAGTCCCGGCCGCAACGCCAGTCCATATTGCTGATCCTGCTTGTTGCGGCCATCACCACACCGGCGGCGCTGGCGTTGGGCTGGTACCGGCTGACCGGCGATCCGACATTCCAGCCGCTTGCCCTCACGGTCGAACGGCTGGAAACAAGCGAGGGATATTCCGGCACGCCCAGGGCGAAGGCCCTGATCCGGGCCGGGGATACACCGCTGAGGCGGAGGCAGGCCGAGTTGCTGGAACGCCGGGTGCGCGCCGCCTTTGCGATGAAAAATGTCGAGATTGACATCCGGATCGCTACCGGATCGGGCGACGATCCTACCGCCATCACCTATTCGGTCGGACGAAATAGCTTCGGACCCTTCGGGGCAGAAGATGCGGCGCGCGGGGTTCACGACACGATGCAGGCGCTCTCGCTGGTAGGCGAACCCGCCCGGCCGGCACTTCGGCACAGATGGTGATACCCGCCATCCTTGCCCGTTTCCGCGCGGTCTGACCGCTCGCCGGCCGGGATCGGACTCGCCGGTATCGCGTCAGGCGGTATAGCCGCGGTCGATCCTCAGAAAGGCGTCGTTGCGCAGCGATGCGTTCCTCGTCCCCTTGGAGCGCCGCATCAGCGCCAGAACCGTAGGGTTGGACCCTTCGGGGGCGATTCTGCGTGTAACGCCGTTATAGGGCACAACCCGCGTCGATTTGCGGCGGCGTTCGCGATCCAGAATATGCTTGGACATGGCCTCCTCCTTCGGTCGTCCGGCGTCGGGATCCGCACTATAGCCCGATTCCGGCGATCCCGAAATGGCCGCCGCCGCCTCAATTTTAGGCAAGTCTGGCAATGGCCCAGCGGGCGGCGTCGGCAACGGCTGGATCCGCATCGGCGGCAAGGCGGCGGGCGACCGGCAGGAGCGAGGGATCGGCGGAATTTCCGATTGCGTAGAGCACGTTGCGCACGAACCGGTTGCGTCCGATGCGTTTTATCGGGCTGCCGGAAAAACGGGCGCGGAACCCGGTATCGTCCAGTGCTGCCAGTTCGGCCAGTGGCGGGGCGTTCAGATCGTCGCGCGCGGCATAGCGGATATCGCTCGCTGCGACGGCGAACTTGTTCCACGGGCAGGCGGCAAGGCAATCGTCGCAGCCGTAGATGCGGTTACCGAGCCTGTCGCGCAGCGCCTCATCAACCGGACCGTGATGCTCGATTGTCAGATAGGAGATGCAGCGCCGTGCATCCAGCCTGTAAGGCGCGGGAAAGGCGGCAGTCGGGCAGGCGTCGAGACAGGCCCGGCAGGAGCCGCAGTGATCGACCTCTGCCGTATCGGGTTCCAGTGCGAGCGTGGTGAAGACGGAGCCGATGAAGAACCAGTTGCCGAGGTTGCGGCTCACCAGATTGGTATGCTTGCCCTGCCAGCCAAGACCGGATGCCTGCCCCAGCGGCTTTTCGGCCACCGGGGCGGTATCGACAAAGACCTTCACCTCGCCGCCGGCTTCCGCGATCAGCCAGCGCGCCAGCCGTTTCAGGCGCTTCTTGACGATATCGTGATAGTCCCGGCCACGCGCGTAGACCGAAACCGCCCCGTGATCGCGGCGTGCCTGAAGCGCGCGCGGGTCGCTTTCGGGGCTGTAGCTTTCGGCCAGCACGATCACCGCGCGTGCCTCGGGCCAGAGCGCTTCCGGGTTGCCGCGCCAGACCATGCGTTCGGCCATCCAGCCCATCTGGCCATGATAATCCCGCGCGACGAATTCGCCCAGCCGGCCGGGAACATGCGGGATCGCGCCGGGCGTGCAGATCCGCATCGCGGCGAAGCCTTCGGCCCGCGCCTGTTCCTCCAGCCGTTGTTTCAGCCGCCTCATCGGGCCGCGCGCCGCTCAGAAATCGAGATCGGCATATTGCCGCGACGGCGGAAATCCGGGCACCTGATCGGCCAGAAGGCCGCGAAAGGCCGGGCGCGACTTGATCTTGGCATACCAGTCCTTGACATTCGGGCTGCGGTTCCAGTCGACATCGGAGATGTAATCCAGCGCCGAGACATGGGCCGCCGCCGCAAAATCCGCCAGGCTCATCGCGTCGCCGGCCAGCCAGCGCCGCTGGTCGAGCAGCCAGGACATGTAATCGAGGTGATACTTGATCGCCCGCGCGCCCGCCTTGACGTTCTGGCTCTCGGGATAGCCCTGCTTGGTGAGTTTCTTGTTCACCCGCTCGTAGAGCAGGTTCGCCGTGACCTCGCGGTGGAACTTGTCGTCGAACCAGCCGCACAGCCGGCGCACCTCATAGCGACCCTCGGGGTCGCGGGGGAAGAGTGGCGGCGCGGGGTATTTCTCTTCCAGATATTCGCAGATCGCCTGGCTTTCGGCCATGATCCGGTCGTTCATCCGCAACACCGGCACCTTGCCTGCGGGATTGCGGCGCAGGAAATCCGGGTCCTGCTCCCAGTATCGTTCCTCGACCAGTTCGACCTCGATCTTCTTTTCGGCCAGAACCAGCCTGACCTTCCGGCAAAAGGGCGAGAGGGGAACGTGGTAGAGCCTGTTCATTTGCAATTGCGTCTCTGCTCGGGAATTTTTCCCTGTTTCGCGCGATGCGCGCCGGTTTTCAATCCTCGAAACAATTCACCCGCCCGTCGGCGGCGATTGTCGCCGCCCCGTCCGAGATCGACGCGGCACGCCTGCGCAGCCACTGGCTCGGGTTGGCAGGGTTGCGCGTCTTTGGGTCGGGCAGGGCGGCGGCGATGCGCGATGCCTGGGTCTGGCTCAGCCCGACCGATCCGACGCCGAAATAATGCCGCGCCGCCGCCTCCATGCCGAAAACCCCCTCGCCCGTCTCGGCGACGTTCAGGTAGATCTCGAGTATCCGGCGTTTCGGCCAGGCGATTTCGACCACCGGGGTGATCAGCGCCTCCAGCGCCTTGCGCGGCCAGCTGCGCCCCTGCCAGAGGAAGACGTTCTTCACCGTCTGCTGTGTCAGGGTCGAGGCGCCACGGTTGGCGCCGGCGTCGATCGCGGTGCGGATCGCATCCATGTCGAAACCCCAGTGCAGGCAGAAGTTGGCATCCTCTGCCGCGACGACGGCACGTGGCGCGGCTTCGGACATGTAGTCGAGCGGGGTCCACTGCCGTTCGATCCGGCCCAGCCGGCGTTGTTCGGCCCACATGGTGTGGGTGATCGGCGGATCGACCCAGCGATAGAGGGCGATGAGCGCCATCAGCAGCACCACGGGCGCCAGAAGCAACCGCAAGATCCACCTGCGCGCGGATCGTGCGGTGACGGCGTTCGCCGTTTTCTTCGTCTGTTTGCTGCTCGTTCGTGCCACGCGCACCTCATGCCGCGCGCAATGCTGCCGCGTCAAGCCGCTTCGCGCGGCGCGCCCGCATCGAACGAATGCGGGCACGGCCGGGAAACGGCCCGGTACGAATACTCCGCCCGGGCCGCAAAAGCCGGTCCGGGTGGCCGTAAAGGCACCCGGAACCGGTCGGCGGATTACGACGCCGGAGGTGTGACCGCCGAAGCCTCGGGCGGCGTATGCGCTTCGATGGCGTCGCGCAGTTTCTTTTCGTCGTCGGCGCTGAGCGAGGTCTTGGTGATCTTGCCGCCCTTGTCGGCGAAGGGTTTGAGTTCGGCCACAACCTTGTCGGTGGTTGCGCTGCGCACCAGCACGAACAGGGCCGACTGGCTGCCCTGGAGCTTGTCGCCCAGATCGCGCATGAAGTTGTCGTCGATGCCGATATCGCTGAGCGCGCCGGAAATTGCCCCTGAACCGGCACCGACCGCCATGCCGAGCAGCGGGTTGAAGAACAGCATGCCGATCAGCAGTCCCCAGAACGAACCGCCGACAGCCCCCAGTGCGGTCAGGCTGGTGGACTGGTGCAGCTTGATCCTGCCGTTCTCGTTCCGGGTGACGACCACGGCGTCGTCCATGTCGATCAGGTATTCCTTCTGAAGTTTATAGAGTTCGGTGCGCAGCTCGAAAGCCGACGTTGCATCCGGAAAGGTCACCACTACCAGGTCAGACATTGATACCTCCTTGTTTTCCTCTGGCCGCCGCCAGCCCACAGACGCCGCCACGCGCGTACCGGTGAGGGATTCGCGCGCGACGCCCCATAAGGAAACAACATGTTCGGGCCGCCCGGCAAGGGGCAGCCCTGAAGAAGTTCTGCCATATCCGATTTGTCGCAGCCGGATGGCGCCGGGTCATTCGGCCGGAATGGCCCCGTTATCGAGGGTCAGCGGCTGTGGAATATGCGCCAGCATCTCTTTCGGGCAGATCTGGAGGAAGTTCGGCAGTTCCACCTCCCAGTGCTGCAGGATATCGGCGGCCTTGACCGAGCCGGTCTCGCGCGCGTGGCGCCCGATCAGTTCTTTCAGTTCGGCCTCCCAATGCGGGTGGCCGACCGGATTGATCACCAGCGTCTCGCGGTTGATCAGCACCGCCGATGTACCGGCCGGGTCATAGAGATAAGCCATCCCGCCGGTCATCCCGGCGCCGAAGTTCGCACCAATCCGGCCGAGGATCACCGCGACACCGCCGGTCATGTATTCGCAGCCGTTGGAGCCGCAGCCCTCGATCACCACCTTCGCACCCGAATTGCGCACCGCAAAGCGTTCGCCCGCCCGCCCGGCGGCGAACAGGTACCCATCGGTGGCGCCGTAGAGCACCGTGTTGCCGATGATGGTGTTCTCGTCGGCCCTGAGCGGCGAATTCATCGGCGGGCGGACGACGATCGTTGCCCCCGACAGACCCTTGCCCACGTAATCGTTGGCATCCCCGGCCACTTCGAGCTTCAGCCCCGGCGCGCCGAAGGCGCCCAGCGACTGACCGGCCGAACCGGTCAGCTTTACCGTCAGGTGGTCGGGCTGAAGCGCGTTGCGCATGCCGAACCGCTGCACGATATGGCTCGACGTGCGGGTGCCGATCGTCCGCTGGGTATTCTGCACCGCATAGGAAAGCTGCATCTTCTCGCCGTCCTTCAGGAAGCGGTCGGCATCCTTGACGATCTGCGCATCGAGCGTGTCGGGCACCACGTTGCGCGGCTTGGCGGTGTCGTAGACGATCTCCTGCGCGCCATCGACCGAGATCAGCAGCGGGTTCAGGTCGAGATCGTCGAGATAATCGTTACCGCGGCTGACCTGCCTGAGCAGATCGGTGCGGCCGATCACCTCGTCAATGCTGCGCGCGCCCAGTTCGGCCAGAATCTCGCGCACCTCCTGGGCATAGAAGGTGATCAGGTTGACCACCTTGTCCGCCGTGCCGGTGAACTTGGCGCGGAGCTTTTCGTCCTGGGTACACACGCCCACCGGGCAGGTGTTCGACTGGCACTGCCGCACCATGATGCAGCCCATGGCGATCAGCGCCGCGGTGCCGATGCCGAATTCCTCGGCCCCGAGCATGGCGGCGATCACGATATCGCGGCCGGTGCGCAGCCCGCCATCGGTGCGCAGCGTTACCCTGTCGCGCAGCTTGTTCATCGCCAGGACCTGATGCGCCTCGGTCAGGCCCATCTCCCACGGCAGGCCGACATATTTGATCGAGGTCGCGGGCGAGGCGCCGGTGCCGCCGTTATGCCCCGAGATCAGGATCACGTCGGCCTTGGCCTTGGCAACGCCCGCCGCGATGGTGCCGACACCGGACGAGGCGACCAGCTTCACCGTCACCTTGGCGCGCGGATTGATCTGCTTGAGGTCATAGATCAGCTGCGCCAGATCCTCGATCGAATAGATGTCGTGATGCGGCGGCGGCGAGATCAGCGTCACCCCCGGCGTCGAATGGCGCAGGCGGGCGATCAGTTTCGTTACCTTCATGCCCGGAAGCTGGCCGCCCTCGCCGGGCTTGGCGCCCTGCGCCACCTTGATCTCAAGCTCCTCGCAATGGTTGAGGTATTCGGCGGTCACCCCGAACCGGCCTGATGCCACCTGCTTGATCTTGGCCGAGGGATTGTCGCCATTGGGTTCGGGCACGAAATGCGCCGGATCCTCGCCGCCTTCGCCGGAATCCGATTTGGCGCCGATCCGGTTCATCGCTACGTTGAGCGCCTTGTGCGCCTCGGGGCTGAGCGCACCGAGCGACATGCCGGGCGTGACGAACCGCTTGCGGATCGAGGTGATGGATTCCACCTCTTCCAGCGGTACGGGCCGGCCCAGCGGCCTGAGGTCCAGCAGGTCGCGCAGGTGGATCGGCGGATTGGCCTGCATCAGCCTGGAATAGCGCTTCCACAATTCGAACGAGCCCTGATCGCAGGCCGACTGCATCATGTGCATGTTCTGGGCGCCCCAGGCATGGGTCTCGCCGCTGCGCCGCGCCTTGTAGAACCCGCCGATGGGCAGCACGTTCCGCTCCGAGGCCCACCCCTGCTCGTGAACCCTCTCGACCTTGCGCTGAATGCCGAGGATGCCGATGCCGGAAATGCGGCTGATCATGCCGGGGAAATACTCGGCCACCAACGCCCGCGAAAGCCCCACCGCCTCGAAGTTCAGCCCACCCCGGTAGGACGAGACGATCGAGATGCCCATCTTGGACATGATCTTCAGCAGACCGGCGTCGATCGCGTTGCGGTAGTTGCGCACCGCATCGCTGAGCGTTCCGTCGAGCAGCCCGCGCTCGATCCGGTCGGCCAGCGAATCCTCGGCCAGATAGGCGTTGACCACCGTCGCGCCACAGCCGATCAGTACTGCGAAGTAATGCGGGTCGATACATTCCGCCGAGCGCACGTTGAGCGAGCAGAAGGTCCGCAACCCCTTGCGGGTGAGCCACGAATGGACCGCGCTGGTGGCCAGTATCATCGGCATCGGAACCTTGCCGGGCCCCTGATGGTGATCGGTCAGAACGATATGGCCGGCGCCGGAGCGCACCGCATCCTCGGCTTCGGCACGGATGCGTTCCAGCGCCTCGCCAAGCGCGTTGTGATGGCGGTCGGCGGCAAATGTGCAGTCGATCTCGACCATCGGCGCGTTGAACGATTCCACCAGCTTATCGAACTGCGCGTTGCCGACAAACGGGCTGTCGAGAATGATGATCTCGGTCTGGCTCGAATCCTCGTCGAGCACGTTCTTGAGGTTGCCGAACCGCGTCTTGAGGCTCATCACGCGGTATTCGCGCAGGGAGTCGATCGGCGGGTTGGTCACCTGGCTGAAATTCTGCCGGAAGAAATGGCTGAGCGGGCGGTATTTCTCGGACAGGACCGCCGAGGGCGTATCGTCGCCCATCGAGGCCAGGGCCTCCTTGCCGTCCTCGGCCATCGGCGCCAGGATCTGTTCGAGTTCTTCCACCGTATAGCCCGCCGCGATCTGCCGCTTGCGCAGTTCGGCGCCGGAAAACATCGGCTTTTCCGCCGTCCGCGCGAGGGCCTCGTCAAGCTCGGCGATCTTGCCCACCCATTCGCCAAAAGGCTGCGAGGCGGCGAGCCGGTCCTTGATCTCGGTGTCGCGATAGAGCCTGCCCTCGGCCATGTCGACGGCGATCATCTGTCCCGGGCCCAACGCGCCCTTCTCGATCACGGTCCGTTCGTCGGTCGGCACCATGCCGACCTCGGAGCCGGCGATCAGCAGACCGTCGCCCGAGATCACGTAGCGCATCGGGCGCAGGCCGTTGCGATCGAGCCCGCCACAGACCCAGCGGCCGTCGGTCATGGCAAGCGCGGCAGGCCCATCCCATGGCTCCATCACCGAGTTGACGTAGGAATACATGTCGCGCCAGGCCTGCGGCAGTTCCACCGCCTGCAACGACCAGCTTTCGGGCACCAGCATCGTCTTGGCCATCGGCGCGGATCGTCCGGCGCGCACCAGCACCTCGAACACCGAATCCAGCGCCGCCGAATCCGAGGACCCCTGCGGGATGATCGGCTTGATATCTTCCGCGTAATCCCCGAACGTGGCATGCGCCATCCGGATCTCGTGACTTTTCATCCAGTTGGTATTGCCCTTCAGGGTATTGATCTCGCCGTTGTGGGCCAGCATCCGGAAGGGCTGCGCCAGCCACCAGCGCGGGAAGGTGTTGGTCGAATAGCGCTGGTGATAGATCGCGAAGGCGCTTTCGAAGCGTTCGTCCTGCAAGTCGGGATAGAAAACGGCGACCTGTTCGGCCAGCATCATGCCCTTGTAGATGATCGACCGGCACGACAGCGAGCAGACGTAGAAATCGGGCACGCGGGCAGCGGCGGCGGCTTTCTCGATCCTGCGGCGGATGACGTAAAGCTCGCGCTCGAACGTGTCTTCGTCCACGCCCTTGATGTTCGAGATCAGGATCTGTTCGATCTCGGGGCGGGTGGCGTTGGCCTTCTCGCCCAGAACGTCGATGTTCACCGGAACGTGGCGCCACCCGTAGATATAGTAGCCCATGCGCAGGACCTCGGTCTCGACGATGGTCCGGCAGGTTTCCTGTGCCCCGAAATCGACCCGGGGCAGGAATATCTGGCCCACCGCGATCAGCTGGTCCGTGTCGGGTTCGTGTCCGGTGCGATGGATCTGGTCGTAGAAGAAGGGCACCGGGATCTGGACATGGATGCCCGCCCCGTCGCCGGTCTTGCCGTCGGCATCGACCGCGCCACGGTGCCATACCGCCTTGAGCGCCTGAATGCCCGATTCGACCACGTTGCGGCTTTTCGAGCCGTCGATCGACACCACAAGCCCGACCCCGCAGGAGGAATGCTCTTCCGCCTCGCTGTAAAGCCCGTTCTGCTCCATCCACACGCGCCTGGCCGTTTCCGCCGCCACCCAGGCCTGATCGTACTTGGTCATCGCGTCACTCCGTTGCGGTCGAGGCGAAGCCGCCCCGGGTTCCTGTTTCATCCGCCGGCACGAAGCGCGGGCAGACGCATGTTTCGCTGGCCGGTGCAGCGGGCGAACGCGCGCCCGGCGGGATCATGGCCGCGCCGCGGCGGCCGGGGCGGGCCGGAAGACGATCTCTTCCGCGCCCTCGCAGCCGAACTGCGGCATCGTATCGCCGAAGTTTGTCTCTCCCGGGCGAATGAACAGCAGAGGGCTGGCATCGTTCTCGCGCTCCTCGCCATCCTGACGGAATGTGTCGGGGCCGAGAAAGAACAGCCGCTCGTCGGCCAGAACGAACTGGTTGCCGAACACTTCGTAGACGGTCTCGCCGCTTTCCGCGTCCATCGCGGTCGAGGCGAATTCGGTTTCGAGAAGCTCGGTTCCGTCTATGGTCACCGTCCGGCCGGTCAACCGGTCGTAGCCCTGATGCACCACGTCACGCGCGCCGTTCGGTCCGGTCTCGCGGATGACAAAGGCGTAGGTGTCGCGCCCGGTATCCAGAAGCTCGCTCAGGCTGGCCGGATCGGGGCCTTCCTCCACCAGATGCTCGCGCGTTCCGTCGGCGAAATAGCGGCTGTCGAGCCACTGGAACTCGGCCGAATAGACCGACATCGAAAAGGCGCCGTCGGCATCGTAGTGAACCTCCCAGACGGCTCCCTCCGGCCCCTCGTTGCAGCGCCAGTAATGCGACACGCCGCATTCCTTCATCTGCACCGAGAGAAAGGCCTCGCATCCCTCGGGCACCACGATCTTGCCCGCCAGCGCGGGTGTTGCGGCGCCTGCCGCAAGCGCACCCGCCAATGTCCACATACGGAGTCTGCTGGTCATTCGCCATTCCCCTGCTTTGCCCGAGGTCCTGTCGTCTTCACACGGCGCCTTGCGGGCCGTTGTCGGGCACATTCTATTCCGCGGCAATATCGAGCCCGTCCGCGCCAAACCGCGCCAGGATCGACTGCGCCGCCTCGCGGCCATCGCGGATCGCCCAGACGACGAGGCTGGCGCCGCGCACGATGTCGCCCACCGCGAAAACGCCGGGAAGCGAGGTTTCGTGGCTGCGGAAATCGGCCTTGATGGTTCCCCAGCGGGTCACCTCGAGCTCGGGCACGTTCCACAGGGCGGGAATCTCCTCGGGCTCGAATCCGAGCGCCTTGATCACCAGATCGGCGGGTTCGACATAATCCGCACCCTCGATCACCTCCGGCCGCTGCCGCCCCGACGCATCGGGCGCGCCAAGGCGCATCTTCTGTACCATGACCCCGCTGACCGGTTCGCCGGCAAAACCGCGCGGTGCGGTGAGCCATTCGAAGATCACGCCCTCTTCCTCGGCGTTCTGTACCTCGCGCTGCGATCCCGGCATGTTGGCGCGGTCGCGACGATAGAGGCACTTCACGCTTTTCGCCCCCTGACGGATTGCGGTACGCACGCAGTCCATCGCCGTGTCGCCGCCGCCGATCACAACCACGCGGCGCCCTGCCGCGTTCAGTTCGCCGTTGTCGTATTCGGGCACCGCATCGCCTAGGTTCTTGCGGTTCGATGCGGTAAGATAGTCGATCGCGCGCACGATTCCCCTGGCGCCGGAACCCGGACCCTGCAGGTCGCGGCTCTTGTAGACGCCGGTGGCGATCAGCACCGCATCGTGCCTGGCGCGGATTTCCCCGAACGGGATATCCTCGCCGACGTTGCATTCCAGCACAAAGCTCACGCCGCCCTCTTCAAGGTGTCCGACCCGGCGCAGCACGATGTCCTTTTCCAGCTTGAAGCCGGGGATACCATAGGTCAGCAGCCCGCCGGCGCGGTCGTAGCGGTCGTACACGGTCACCTGCACGCCTGCCCGCCGCAGCATGTCGGCTGCCGCCAGCCCGCCCGGGCCGGCCCCGATGATTCCCACGCTTTCGGCCCGTTCGTGCGACGGGGCGATCGGTTCGACCCAGCCTTCTTCCCACGCGGTGTCGGTCAGGTACTTCTCGACCGCGCCGATGGTGACGGTGCCGTGGCCGGCCTGCTCGATCACGCAATTGCCCTCGCACAGCCTGTCCTGCGGGCAGATCCGGCCGCAGATTTCGGGCAGGGTATTGGTGTGCTGGCTGGTCCGGTAGGCTTCCTCGAGCCGCCCCTCGGCGGTCAGACGCAACCAGTCCGGAATGTTGTTGTGCAGCGGGCAGTGCGACTGGCAGTAGGGCACGCCGCACTGGCTGCACCGGCTTGCCTGTTCGGCCGCTTTCGCAGCGGCAAATTCGCCATAGATTTCGCGAAAATCCGCAGCCCTCTGACCGGCATCGCGCTTTTCGGGCATTTCCTTGCCCACGGTTACGAATTTGAGCATCCGCTGTTTGGCCACTGGCTTTGCCTCCGTCACTCCGCCCGCGCTGCTTAACGCCCCTTTCCGGGGAAATAAAGTCATAAACTGTGACCTAAATACAGAAATTTTCGCTTCCCTTGAATTCAGCGGTAGTGTTTCTCTGGAAACAAGGTCAGTAATATTGCCTGAATATGCGTACTTTTCAACGGTTGCCAACTGACTAGGATGCGCGCCGGAATCACCGCCGGAGCCAATTTTCATGTCGCTGTTTCATTTGCTGCTTGTTGCGATACTTCAGGGACTCACCGAATTTCTGCCGGTTTCCTCGTCGGCGCACCTGATCCTGCTGCCCAGTCTGACGGGCATGGAGGATCAGGGGCTGGCCATCGACGTTGCCGTCCATGTCGGCACGCTGTTTGCAGTGGTGCTCTATTTCCGCAGCGATGTCGCGCTGGCGCTGCGGGGGATTCCGCGGCTTCTGCGCGGCAGGACCGATACCCCCGGTGCGAAGCTCGCCTTCCTGCTGGGCGTGGCGACGATCCCGGTTGTGATCGCGGGCTTCATACTGGCGGTGACCGGGCTTGAGGAGCGGATGCGCAGCATCGCGGTGATCGGATGGACGATGCTGATATTCGGCGTCGTCCTCTACTGGGCGGATCAGAAGGGCGCCGAGGTTCGGGAGACCGGCGACTGGACGTTGCGGGATGCGGTGATCATGGGGCTCTGGCAGGCGGTGGCGCTGATTCCGGGCACTTCGCGCTCGGGCGCCACCATCACCGGCGCCCGGTTGCTCGGATACAGGCGTCCGGACGCGGCGCGCCTGTCGATGCTGATGTCGATCCCGACCATCGTCGCATCGGGTGCGTTGCTCGGTATCAGGGTGGCGCATGAGGGCGACTGGTCGATGATGCGCGACGCCTCGATCGCCGCCGCCTTTGCCTTTGTCTCGGCGCTTCTTGCGCTGACGCTGATGATGCGTCTGCTGCAATCCGTCAGTTTCACACCCTATGTGATCTATCGGGTGATACTGGGTGTCGTGCTGCTGATGATCGCCTATGGCTGAATCGGCTGACGGATCGCCATCGGTTGCCGGGTCACGACGCTGCCCGACCGCACGTCGAAAGAAAACGGGGAGGCGCCATGGTGCCTCCCCGTCCGATCCGCGCGCAGACGCGCAGGTCAGAATCTCATGCGGAAGCCGACGGTTGCCTGAAGACCGTGCTGATCGCCCGGGTCCTCAAGCCCGAAGAGATAGCCCAACTCGCCATAGACGGCGTATTTCCCGTCTTCCCAGGTGTAGTTGCCGCCGGCGGCCAGTTCTGCCCAGGCGCGGTTGGTTTCGACCGACAGGTCGGTTCCGCTGACCGAGACGACGGCAGGATCGAGAAACTCGTAATAGAGATTCGCCAGCCCGTAGATGTGTGACCACCGTCCGGCACGGTCGTCGGCACGCACCCGGTCGACCGAGACGCCGAGCCTGAGGCGCAGGCTGTCATCGTCCTTCAGCGAAACCTTCTCGTCATGCGGGCCGGTGAAGTCGTCGAAGCTCACCCGCGAATAGACCAGTTGCGCCTGCGGGGTCAGATCCCAGCCCCGCAGCCAAGCGAGGTCGGTCCAGGTGCGCCCGGCCTCGATCGAGAACGCCAGACCGTAGCCGTCGACGCCGTTCTTCAGATCGCCCAGCACGTCCGAGGACAGGTCGCTGTCGAACAGGCTGTATTGTGCCTGAAGGTCGAGATAGGCGTTGTTCTCGAAATACCAGGTGCCGGTGACGCCGATCCCGTAGCCGCGGGTGTCGATGTCGCCATCGCCATAGGGCGAGTCGATCATTGCCGAGGCGCCACCGACATAGCCGTTGATCCCAAGGATGAACGGCTCGTCGTCATGCGCGAAATCGGCACCGAACTGGAGCTTGTAGCTGCGCAGCTTCGCCTCGCTCGAAGTGGTGGAGGAGCCGTCGATGTGCAGGTAGTCGCCCGCGAGCCGCGCCCACATCTTGTCGGTGATGGCATCCTGCGGAGTATCCACCGGGCCCATTCCCAACTGGCTCTGATGGCGCGCGCCGACCCTCTGGTAGAGCGTGGGCAGACGGTTCAGCGCCTGCAGCACCAGCGGAAGGTTCTCGTAGACCGGCGCGCCGGGCTGGTACACGGGGCCGGTTCCGGAGCCGGAATCCTTGATCAGGTCGTCCGGATCATCCGGATCGGTCGGGTCCGTGGGATCCGTCGGGTCGGTCGGACCTGTCGGGTCAACCGGGACAACCGGAATTTCGGTCGATGCCAGATACCAGGTTCCGTCTTCCCCCTCCTGAAGCGTATAGGCGTAGGCCCCGCCGATGAGCGATTCGTTGCCCGCCGTATTGGTGAAATCGCCCTCGATGAGAACGAAATCCTCTTCGTCCGAGGTCCCCTCGACCGTCACCACCGGAATCCCGACAACCGTCACCCCGCCCGGCCGCGCCGAAGGGGTCACGATCACACCGGTCTGGCCGGTGCTGTTGCCGGCGATCACCAGCCTGTCGGAGGCTGAACTGTCGTCGCCAAGAACCGAATCGACCTTGAGAGTGCCGCCGCCGGTGTAGTTTCCGCCCACGTTTACCCTGTCGCCCGCCGCGCCGTCGCTTGTCGTCAGCAGCCCGCCGTTCACCAGATTGCCGCTGATCGCATAGGTTCCCGATCCGCCGCCGGTCCCGGCGAAGGTTCCGGCCGTTTCGATCGTCACGTTCCCCGTCAGGTCGATACCGTTGCCGGCGTCGAACGTGCCGCCGCCGCGGATGGTCAGCCCGCTATCGGCCTCGCTCCCCGTCGCAAGGGTGCCATCGGTGATGGTGACGGTGCCGCCGTCGACGACAATATTCTCCCAATTCGCGAGATTGGCACCCTGCAGCGCGGCGGAAACGCCAAGCAGTTGCAGCGTGTCGATCCAGCCGTCACCGGATGTCAGATCGTCACCACCGTCGAGCAGGGTCATTTGCGACATGTCGGCGCCGTCGATGATCAGGTTGTCGGTGCCGTCGGCAAGCTGAACCGAGCCGGCGACGGTCGCGCCGTCCTCGACCAGAACTTCGGAATTCCCTTCGTTGTTCAGCACTGCCTGACCCGACAGCGCATCGATCTGTGCGCCGTCCCGGATGTTGATCTCGCTGAGTTGTCCCGCCGCCGTCCAGGTGGAGATGCCGGCCGCGTCGCCGGTTCCGCCAGAGATCGTGCCGGCGACATCGACAAGGTTCGCGCCAGACACGGAATCGGCGGCAACCCCGTCGGCACCGCTTCCGGTTGCAGCTATCGAACCGCCTTCCGACTGGATGAAGGTTCCGTCGCCGCTGTTGACAGCCAGCAGAACGCCGTGGCTTCCGTCGCCGCTTGTCGTAATCGACGCCCCGTCGCCCTGTTCGACATGCGCATCGCCCACACCGGGCACATAGGCGAGAATGCCGTAGGACCCCTGGTAGCCGAACCCGGAGCCCTCGCCCCCCGTCGTTTCGATGGAGCCACCCTGATGATAGACCGTGGCATTGCCTTCCGACGAACCGCCGAAGCTGAGATCGGTCTGCGCGACGATACCGGCCGAGCCGTCCCCGCCGGTGGTGATCCTGCCGTCGCTCATTGTTACCGTCGAACTGCCGTGGGTGGTCGAGAAGATGCTTCCGTTGTCGGCGAGCGCGACCAGACCGTCCGAATCAAGGCCGTCGGTCGAAACCGACCCGCCGCTCATCGTGATGCTCGACGATCCGGTACCGGCCTGAACGGTGGCATAGACCCCTTCGGCACTGTCGCCGGTCGTTTCGACCGTGGTTCCCGCCCCAAAGGAAATCAGGCTGGAGTTGTTGCTGTCGCCATGCTGGGTCCGGGCATACATGCCATGTGCCTGATCCCCGCTTGTCGTGATGGTGACCGTCGATGTCGGGGAAATCAGTATCGAGGTGCTGTTTGCCACATCGAGCCCTGTCGTGTCCGGCGAGCCGACAAGGACCTTGCCGTTGTCGTGGGCATTGATCCCGTGGGAGCTTGCACCGGATGTGGTGACGGCGAGATTCCCCGCCACCGTGACATAGCTGTCGGGATCGGTCGCGGACTGTGCGTTGCCCGAGGCATGAACGCCGACGCCACCTCCCGTTGACGTGACCGTCAGGTTGCCCTCGACGTCGATCGAGGCTCCGGCGGCGGCTGTCACGCCAGCGCCGCCGAGGGCGCTGGTGACGTTCACGTCGGCGGCGGTGACGGTGAGCAGGCTGCCGGCATCCCGGGCGCGCAGCACGGAATTGTTGCCGGTGCCGGTGTAGGACGACAGCGACGCGGTGCAACTGTCGCCGCCCGACGCCCGCGCGGCCGGGTTCCCGGAGGCGCTGTCCGAGCAGGCCGCCCATGCGGCACCGAAATCGCCGCCCGAAACGAGCGGCAGCGCGAGCATGGCCGTGGACAGCAGCAGAACCGACCTTGCCGAGTTCAGACCACGGCTGCGTTTACGGCGAAACTTACGGGCCGTTCCCACCATGTTCAGCATTTCACCAGGCTCCTCTCATAGGTTTCGCAGCAAGCGCTTTTCCGACGATCACGGCCGGGGCCGTAGTTGACCGCGAAAACATCTGGATACATTTGATCCAAGTCAAATCAGACACTTATCCGCGCGTCGTTATAGTGCATCCGTCGAGAACCTGAATACCCGAATATCCACAGTTGACTTTTCGAAAACACAATTCGATAGGCACGCGCAAAAGCGAATCGCCAGTGAACTGGCTTCGGACCTGACACGCGTCACGATTCCTCCACTCCCGGACAGATTCTCACAGCTGATACTGATTCGGGTTTCCGATTGGTTACGCGGCGTGCGCTTTCCGCAGGAAATGCACCAAACCTGCCACAAGTGGCGCTGTCAGCACCGGCACATCCCGGCCGATGCACAAATCTGCGGCGCCTGAGTGATGATGTTGCTGGCGCTGTGCCGAATCGAATGCGATATCGCAATTGTGGCGCAATGACGGACAATCGGCCGGGATGGGCCGATTTCAGACCGCCGTCTTGCGGCTTTCGTCGAGATAGATCTCGCGCAGGCGTGTGGCCACCGGGCCGGGCGTGCCATTGCCCAGTACCGCGCCGTCGATCTCGACCACCGGCATCACGAAAGCCGAGGCCGAGGTGAAGAACGCCTCGTCGGCTTCCCTTGCCTCGTCGATGGTGAAGGGGCGTTCCTCGACCGTCATCTGCGCCTCGCGTGCGAAACGCAGCACCGCGGCACGGGTGATCCCGTGCAGAATCTCGGTTCCGAGGTTGCGGGTGATGATCCTGCCGCCCCTGACGATATAGGCGTTGTTCGAGGTTCCTTCGGTCACGAATCCGTCCTCGATCATCCAGGCGTCGTCGGCACCGGCCTTTTTCGCCATCATCTTGCCCATCGACGGATAGAGAAGCTGCACCGTCTTGATGTCGCGCCGGCCCCAGCGGATATCCTCGATCGAGATCACCCTGACGCCGGCCCTCGCCTGCGGGCTGTCGGCAAGGCCCGGCTTGGACTGGGTGAACAGCACCACGGTCGGTGCGGTTCCTTCGGGCGGAAAGGCGAAATCGCGGTCACCCGGGGCACCGCGGGTGATCTGGAGATAGATCAGCCCGTCCCCGATCTCGTTGCGGGCCACCAGTTCGCGATGAATCTCCAGCAGCTCGCCGAGCACCTCGGGGGCCTGCATGTCCAGTTCGCTCAGCGAACGTTGCAGACGGCGGAAATGGCCGTCGAAATCGATCAGCTTGCCGCCGAGGACCGATGTGACCTCGTAAACCCCGTCGGCAAAAAGGAAGCCGCGGTCGAAGACCGATACCTTCGCCTCTTCTTCCGGCAGGTATTCCCCGTTGACATATACGATCCGGCTCATCTGGCAGTTCCTTCCTGTCCGCGCCACTATCCCCAGAGGTCGGGCGACGGCGGGTGAACGCCTGCACCGTCGTAGACCAGAGGTGTCGCCCGGTCTTCGGCCAGCAGCAGCGGGCCGTCAAGGTCTGTGACGGCCGCACCCTGCGCAACCAGTACCGCCGGCGCCATCGCCAGCGACGATGCCGCCATGCAGCCGACCATGATGCCGAAACCCGCCGCCCCGGCCGCAGACCGGAGGGCCAGCGCCTCGGTCAGGCCGCCGGTCTTGTCGAGCTTGATGTTGATCAGGTCGTACTTGCCGGCAAGACCGGGCAGCGAGCCCCGGTCGTGCACCGATTCGTCGGCGCAGACCGGTACCGGCCGGGCACACTCCGCCAGCGCC
Source organism: Tropicimonas sp. (assembly GCF_047971885.1). Taxonomy (NCBI): domain Bacteria; kingdom Pseudomonadati; phylum Pseudomonadota; class Alphaproteobacteria; order Rhodobacterales; family Roseobacteraceae; genus Tropicimonas; species Tropicimonas sp. Next base: position 28,837 of record NZ_JBKEAE010000019.1, read on the forward strand.
TCGTCCTGCCCGGCGGGCAGCGGCTGTTCCACCATCGCAACCCCGAGCCGTTCGAGATGTGGCGCCAGATCGGCATAAACCCCGGCCGTCCAGCCCTCGTTGGCATCGACGATGATCCGCGATTCCGGCGCTCCGGCGCGAACAGCTTCGAGCCGGGGCATGTCGTCGGGCGTGCCAAGCTTGATCTTCAGCAACGGCCGGTGCGCGTTGGCCGCAGCGCTGGCGCGCATCGCCGCGGGCGTATCGAGCGACAGCGTATAGGCGGTGACCAGTGGCACCGGCGCAGGCAGGCCCGCCAGTTCCCAGACCCGCTTTCGGCGCTGTTTCGCCTCCAGATCCCACAGCGCGCAATCCACCGCGTTCCGCGCCGCACCGGCCGGAAGCAGGCGTTGCAGGTCAGCGCGGGTGAATGCCGGCGGCAGGCCCTCGATCTGCGCGGTCACGCTGTCGAGCGATTCGCCATAGCGCGCGTAGGGCACGCATTCGCCGCGCCCGGTTGCGCCACCCTGTTCGACTGCCACGGTCAGCACCTGCGCCACGGTTCGCGACCCGCGCGAGATGGTGAAAGCCTGCGCGAACCTGAACGCGTCGCGCGTCACCGTCAGTTTCATCGCCTCACATCCCTTCCAGCGCGTCCACCAGCCTGGCCGCACCATGACGGAACGGGTCGACCGCCGGAAGCCCCATCCGCGCCTCGGTTTCGGCCACACAGGCCGCGGCGTCGGCATCGCTCAGGTGATGGGTATTCAGCGAAATGCCGACCACCTTTGCCGCCGGGTTGACCCGTCGGGCCAGGGTCAGCGAAAGATCGCGCAATTCCTCCAGCGTCGGCAATGCATAATCCGGCAGGCCGCGCATATGGGCACGGGTCGGCTCGTGGCACAGGATCAGCGCGTCGGGCTGCCCGCCGTGGATCAGCGCCATGGTAACGCCCGAATACGAGGCGTGAAACAGGCTTCCCTGACCCTCGATCAGGTCCCAGTGGTCGGGGTCGTTGTCGGGCGTCAGCCATTCGATCGAACCGGCCATGAAATCGGCGATCACCGCGTCGAGCGGCACGCCGTCGCCGGTGATAAGAATGCCGGTCTGCCCGGTGGCGCGAAAGGTTGCCTTCATGCCGCGCGTCCGCATCTCGGCATCCATCGCCAGCGCGGTATACATCTTGCCGACCGAACAATCGGTGCCGACCGCAAGGCAGCGCTTGCCGCTGCGTTTCACGCCATTGGCGATGGGATATCTTACCGGCGGAACCCGCACGTCGTGCAGAAGGCGCCTTTCGGCGCTGGCGATCGCGGCCAGTTCGGGCTCGTCCCGCAACAGGCTGTGCAGACCCGAGGCGAGGTCGAACCCCAACAGCAGCGCCTCGGCCAGAACATGGCGCCACTCGGGCGAGATCACCCCGCCGCGGTTGGCCACACCAATCACCAGCGTCTCGGCCCCGGCATCGCGCGCTTCGGACAGCGTCATGTCGGGCAGGCCCATGTCGGCCCGGCAGCCCTCCATCCGGTACTGGCCGATGGCGAATTCGGGGCGCCAGTCCCTGATGCCCTGCGCCACCTTGGCGGCAAGCTGGTCCGGCGCATCGCCCAGAAAAAGCAGGTAGGGGGTCTTTATCATCGGGTGCATCTCCTTGATCGGGCGAACGCTAACATGACGCCGCAAACAAGAATTGTCAGAGTTGCTGACCCAATAAGAGGGAATCGGGAAAATTTCCTGAGATTTCATTATAAAATCGAACACATTCGACGATGCTCAGCTTTTATGCAGATTGAAAACGGCCAATGCGGCGTTTGCGCCGGATGATTCCCGAGGCAAAGCCCCCAGAGAACTCCGGCCAGGAAGGGCAACCGGGCGCGGAACAAGGCCAAAGGGCGGAGCGCCTGCCCCGGCCATGCGCCGGCGCGACTTGCGCTTCAGTCGCCGGCAGCTTCTTCCGCAAAACCGACTCTCACGAGCGGGGCGCCCATTTCGCCGCTGGTATCAGATTACATGCAACCCGCCCGCGCCGGTGTCGATATGGGGTGCCCAGAATGCGACGCTTTCGGCGATCTGCGGAATGACCTGCCTGTCGTTCGGCTCGCGTTCCCTGAAGCTGAGTTCGAGACAGATTTCGTTGTCGGTCGCACCGCCTTCGGCAAGGGCGGCCAGCAGGGGTTCGGGGTGGATGCGGCCCCGCGCGTTGAACTCGGCGGTAAAGGGGCGGTGGCCGCCCTTGTCCATCAGCGATTGCTTTATGTGGATGATGGGGCTGACCCCGGGCACCGTCCGTGCCCAGACATAGGGATCGTGATCGTCGGGGTTGGCACTGGTCACATCGCCATGGTCGATATCGGCCATCATCCACATCGGCACCGCCATGTCCGCTGCTGTCAGCCTGTCCTGCAGGGCCATGCAGGCGGCGATTGTCTCGCCGAATTCGCGCCCCACGCTCATCGGCTCCCAGAAGACATGGTCCAGCCCGGCGGCGCGGGCGTGTTCGGCCACCTCGGCCCAGCAGTCGATGGCAATCCGTATCATCTCCTCTCTGCGGGCGGGATCGTCGAAATCCCGGTAGGTGAAGATCGCGAATTGCGTACCCACCGATACCCCGCCCAGATCGGCGATGATGTCGGCGAAGGTCCTGAACCAGTCCACATGGTAGCGCCGCACGTCGCGATCGGGATGGCCGAAGTGATTGAGCCGCCCGTAGGGCCCGGTCATGCCACTGGTCACACGGACACCGGTCCGTTCAAGGGCCGAGCGCATCCGTCGCGTCAGCCGCCGGATTACCGGCGCGGGCCAGGACGGGTTGATGAATTCGTGGGTCAGTTGCAGGTCGCGGATACGCAGGTCGCGCGCCACCGTATCGATCAGATCGTCCGGATCGGCAAAGCGGTTGACCAGCGGGTTGGTGTTCAGAGACAGGGTCAGGGGCATCGCAGGTCCTCAGGCGGCGGCGACGAGGCCGGAGCGGTCGAACCACGCCTCGAAGGCGGCGCGTTCGTCGTCGGTCAGGTGCAGGTAGTGCTTGGTACGGCGCAGCAGGATATCCGCCGGGCGCAGCGCCCATTCCCTGTTCACCAGATAGCGTGCCTCGGCCTCGTAGAACTGCGCGCCGAAATGCCGCCCCAGCCCCGCCACCGAAGTCGCTCCGGCCACCACATCGCCGATGCGCGTGCCGTAGAGATGGCCGTAGTGCTGGACCAGCTTGCGCGGCATCCACGGATAGCGCTCTCGCAGCAGGTTGGAGAAGGTCTGGTAGTCGGCATCCGGCATGTCGCCGCCCGGCAGCGGCGCGGTTCCGGTCCAGTCGCCCTTCATGCCGGGAAAGAACTCCGCCAGCCGGTGCATCCCGCGTTCGGCAAGCTCGCGATAGGTGGTGATCTTGCCGCCGAACACGTTGAGCAGCGGGGCCCCGCCGCTCCGGTCGAGGTCGAACACATAGTCACGCGTGACCGCCGACGGGTTGCCCTTGCCGTCGTCGAACAGCGGCCGCACACCCGAGAAGCTGTGCAGCACGTCCCCGCGCCGCAGCTTCTCCTTGAAATAGCGGTTCACCGCAGCCAGCAGGTATTCGACCTCGGCCTCGTCAGCCTCCACGTCCCCGGGGCGGCCCTCATAGGCGATATCGGTGGTGCCGATCAGCGCCATGTCGCCTTCGTAGGGGTTGATGAAGATCACCCGCCTGTCGTCGTTCTGAAACAGATAGGCGTTGTTGCCCGGCCAGAACCTGGGAACGATGACATGGCTGCCCTTGACCAGACGGACCCTGCGACTGGTCTTGGCCCCCTCGATCCGATTGATGACATCGCCGACCCATGGCCCGGCGCAATTGACCAGACAGCGGGCACGGAAGGTTCGCGCCCCGCCCGTCGCCCCGTTCCGTACCTCCACCGTCCAGGTACCGCCCTCGCGGCGGGCCGATACACACGGGCTGCGGGTCAGCACCACCGCACCGCGTTCGGCGGCATCGACCGCGTTCAGCACCACCAGCCGCGCATCGTCGACCCAGCAGTCGGAATATTCGAAACCCTTGGTATATTGATCGAGAAGCGGCGCCCCCTCCGGGTCGCGGCGCAGGTTCAGCGTGCGGGTGCCCGGCAGCTTCTCGCGGCCGCCGAGGTGATCGTAGAGAAACAGGCCCAGCCGGATGAACCATGCCGGGCGATCCTGCGGGCTGTGCGGCAGGACGAAACGCATCGGCCAGATGATATGCGGGGCGGCGCGCAGCAGCACCTCGCGCTCGATCAGCGCCTCGCGCACCAGCCGGAACTCGTAGTATTCCAGATAGCGCAGGCCGCCATGAACCAGCTTGCCGGAGCGCGACGAGGTGCCCTCGGCCAGATCGTCCTTTTCACACAGAACGACGCTGAGACCGCGTCCGGCGGCGTCGCGCGCGAAACCGGCCCCGTTGATGCCACCGCCAATAACAAAAAGATCGAACGTTTCGCCGTCAGTTGTCATTTCTGTCTCCTTCCGGGGCCGGGCGGACATTGGCCAGCATGCGCCACGCCGAAGGCAGCGCCTGCCGCGATTTTACGAAGGCCGGAAACAACCGTTCGTATGCCACCACAAGATCGGGGTCGGGCGATTCGGCTTCGCCGAGCAGGGGCGTCACCCATTCGGCGATGCAGCTTTCCATGTCGCGACAGGCCCCGATCGCCACTGCCGCCATCATCGCCGCGCCGGCGGCTCCGGCCTCGTCGCGCCGCGACACGCGCACCGGCGCGTTCAGCGCAGCGGCGAGAATGGCACGAAGACCCGGCGAGCGCGCGGCCCCGCCGGTCAGCCGCAACTCCGACGGCAACGGCCCCATCGCGGCATAGCAATCGCGCATCGCCATGCCCAGCCCCTCGGCCACGGCGCGAACCAGATCGGGATACCGATGCGCCGCCGAAAGGCCGACGAAACCCGCCCGGGCCTCGGCGTTGACGAACGGGCCCCGCTCGCCCGCTTCCGAGATATAGGGATGATAGACGATCTGGCCCGGCCCGGATCGCGCCAGCCACCCGTCGATACGGGCGATCAGGTCGCCATGGGTCGCCGGCCGGCCAAAATCGGCGAGAACCCCGGCAGCCAGCCCCAGCACCCAGTCGAGATTCAGCGTCGCCGCCATGTTGGTCTGAACCTGCGTCACCATTCCGGGAACCGGCAGGCAGATCACGTAGCCGGTTCCCTGGTCGTTCAGATGCACATCCCCCGCACGCGCGGCGCGCAGGTGCACCCCCGTCGAGCCGACCGTCGAACAGGCGACATCGCCCGCCCCGCCCCCGTGAACCCCTGCGCCGAGCGCCGTCATCACCATGTCGACATAGCCGAGGCTGACAGGCGTTCCCGCCCGCAATCCGGTCTGGCGGGCCGCGCTTTCGGTCAGCGGATGGGTGGTCTGTGTGCCGTCGACGATATCGGGCAACAGGGCGCGGCGATGGCCCAGCCCAAGGGCGCCGATGACACTATCGTCGTAGCGTCGGTTGCGAAAATTCCCGAAGGTGAAGCTCGCCTCCGAGGGGTCGGTCGCCCGTACCCCGGTAAGATTGAGATAGAGCCAGTCCTTGCAGTGCAGCGCCACCTCGGCCCGGTCGAGCAACTCCGGCATGTGAACGTCCATATGCGCCATCTGGCTGCCCTGCTGACAGGTGTTCAGCCCCGTTCCCGTCGCCTCGAAACGGCCGCGTTCGGCAGCGCTCGCCGCGATCCGCGCCACGGTGGGGGCGGCCCGCGCATCCAGCCACAGCCATGCATCGCAGACCGGGCCGTCGCGGCCGACCAGCCATGTACCATCGCCCTGCGCGGTGACCGACAGCGCGGCGGCGCGGGCTGCCAGGTTTTCGATCCGCTCGCCCAATCCGCACAGGGCAATCACGCAATCGTCCCACGTCCGCCACAGGTTCTGCGTGGCCGACCCGTCCGCCCCCGCATGATAGCGGTTCGGGACCGAGGCGATATCGATCTGCCGCCCCGACAGATCGAACGCCACCGCCTTGATCACCGAGGTTCCGGCATCGATCCCGATCAGAACGTCAGCGCCGGGCACGGTGCATTATCCCACCACCTCGGTTGCAAAAGCCTCTGTCCACTGACCCTCTCCGGATTGCACGGTGATTGCCGCCCACATCGTTCATGCGCTTTCCACCGAGTCAAGAACGGTGCGGTTCGGGCGGCAAGATGTATTTCCCGCTTTATCCGGAAGTTACCGCATTATTCATGGGGCCTGTTGGCGCATGCAGGTCTTCACCCGATCCATTCGGCGATGCCGGGCCGGGCAATCGCCGCCGCAATCCGCGCCTCACCATCGTCGACGCGCATATGCATCGGTGCACGGGTCGGGCCCGGGTCTATCCCGATAGCCCGGAACGCCGCCTTCATGCCCGGCAATACGCCGGTTTCCAGCAGCGCCTCGACAAAGATGGCCGAGATTTCCTGCAACCGCCGCGCTTCCGCCAGATCGCCGCAGCGCACCGCCCGGTCCAGCGCCGCATAGAGCCGGCCAAGCAGGTTGTATGTGGTTCCGATCCCGCCATCCGCCCCCAGCACCGCCCCGGTCAGGTAGATTTCGTCAAAACCGAAGAAAAGGGTGGATTTCCGGCACCGGCGACGCAGCATCGAGAACTTGAACATGTCGGTCGAGGTGAATTTCAGCCCGGCGACCTTCGGCAATTCCATGATTGCCACCAGCGTTTCCAGCCCTATGGGGCGGCCGGTGCGCACCGGGACCTCGTAAACGATCAGCGGCAGGTCGGTCGCCGATTGCAGGTCGGAATAATAGGCGAGGATCTCCTCGTCCGAAAAGGGATAGGAATGGGGCGGAAGCGCCGACAGCCCGGAATATCCGAGTGCAGCCGCGTTTCTTGCCAGCCGGATCGAATCGCGCAGCGACGGCGCACCGACATGCGCGATCAGGGTGGCGCCCCTGGCGTCGTCCGCCACGATGCGCTGCTGCTCCAGCAGTTCCTCGGTATCCAGAAGGCCCGATTCCCCGCTGCTGCCACCGACGTAGAGACCGGTCAGACCCTGGCGCAGAACGTATCCGTCGAGCGCGCGCTGGCGCTCGGGGCTGAAACTTCCATCGTCCTTTAGCCCCGTCATGAGGGCCGCATACATTCCGGCAAGTTGTCTGGTCATGGCGATCCCCCGAGGCGCGCTGCCCGACCAGAATAAGCCGCCATTTCTGTTTGACAAGAGCAATTTCTGGTATTACCAAAATAACCGGCAAACACGCCAGAGGAGGGCGTTGTGACCGAACCGACGCCGTCGACGCGCATGCCGAATGTCATTGCAGAAACCCTGATCGCCGAGATTCGCGACGGCACGATCCCGGTGGATCACACCCTGCCGCCCGAGCGCGAGTTGTGCGATCGTTTCGAAGCCTCGCGCCCGACGGTCCGCGAGGCGCTGGCGCTGATGCAGATGCAGGGTTTCCTGAAAGCGGGCGGCGGGCGCAGGCCGCGAGCGGCGCGCCCGTCGCTTCAGACCATTCTCCATTCGGCCGCAGGCCATATCCGCGATCTTCTGGGTAATGCCGAAGCCGGCGCCCATCTGGAGCAGATGCGTCAGTTCATCGAAACCGGCGCCGCGCGCGACGCCGCGCTGCGGGGGGATCGCATTCAGATCGCCAGATTGCGCGACGCCCTGGACGAGAACGAGGCCGCGATAGGAACGCCGCATTTTGCACAGACGGACATCGCGTTTCACCGGGCGCTCGTCTCGATCATCGGCAATCCGGTTCTCCTGGCGCTTCACGACATGTTCGTCACGGGGTTGCTTGCCCAGCAGCCGGCTGTCGACGAACCCGCCCGGCACAATGCCACGGCCCACGGCGAACACCGCGCCATATACGACGCGGTCCTGAATGGCGACGCGGCAACCGCAGCCGATGTGATGGACCATCACCTTGAACGGTCGTACCGCGCGCGGCTGATCATGACGCGGCCCGGCGACGTGCCGCAAACACGACAAACAAGGAGGAAAAACCAATGATGACGAAGACCCTTCTGGCGGGTGCTGCCGCGCTGGCCATGGCAACAATTGCCGAGGCGCGCGAACTGACCCTGGGCACGCAGGACAACGAGGCGACGCCGGTCTACAAGGGCGCGGCGGAATTCGCCAGCAAGCTTGGCGAAATCTCGGGCGGCGAGATGACGGTCAAGCTCTTCCCGTCCGCCACGCTGGGCGATTTCAAGGCGATGGTGCAGCAGGCGCAGGCCGGCGAGCTCGACATGGTCATCACCGGCTATCCGGACATGTCCTATACCATTCCCGAACTGAAGCTGATCGGCGCGCCCTATGTGGTGAGCGACTATCCCCAGCTCAAGGAGATCGTCGCCGGCCCCTGGGGGCAGGAGATGGCAAAGAAGTTCGAGGACAAGGGAATCCACGTCCTCGACGTCTGGTATTACGGCACGCGCCAGACCACGGCGAACAAGCCGATCAACTCGATCGACGACATGAAGGGCCTGCGCCTGCGCACCCCCAACGTTCCGTTCCTGATCGCCTATGCCGAAGCGGTTGGCGCAACGCCGGCGCCCGTGGCCTTCCCCGAGGTCTATCTGGCGCTTCAGACCAGCCAGGTCGACGCGCAGGAAAATCCGCTGACAACCATCGATGCCCAGAAATTCTACGAGGTGCAAAGCTCGGTCGCCATGACCAGCCATTTCGTTGCCTCGTCGGCGGTTCTGATCGGCAAGGTCACATGGGACGGCCTGTCCAATCAGGAGAAGGAGTGGGTCGCCACTGCGCTTCAGGCCGGCGGCGCCATGAACGACGAGCTTCTGCAACGCGGCGAGGAAGAACTGGTCAGGGCGTTCGAGGAGCGGGGGCTGACCATCACCCATCCCGATCTCGCGCCGTTCAGGGCCGCCATGCAGCCTTATTACGACACGCTCGAAGCGGAATTCGGCGAGGGTGCCATCGCGGCGGTCACGGCCAGGTAACAGGTTCTCGTCCGGGGGCCCTGCCCCCGGCCCCATTGCAGGGAGCGGCCAATTGAAACCCCTTCGCAAATACAGTCCCGAAGGGACCGTGGCATCGGTCTTTTTCATCGCGCTGTTCGTCGTGCTGATGATCCAGATATTCGGCAGGACGCCACTCTTTACCGGCCCGGTCTGGACCGAGGAGGCGGCGCGCTGGCTCTGGGTGTGGATGGCAATGATCGGCATCGCCGAGGTGGAGCGCACCGACAGCCAGCTTCGCATGGGATTTCTGGTCGAAACCCTGCGCCGCCGGGCGCGGCTCGCCGTGTTCACCGCGATAGACATCGTCTATCTCGGCATCGTCCTCGATCTGGTGTGGATCGGCTGGAAGACAATCGTGCGAACCTGGTCGAACGAGGCCGTCACCCTTCCGGTGAGCGATGCGGTTCTCTACGCCTCGGGTTTCGTCGCCATGATCCTGATCGCGAACCGCATCTTCCGCCGTATCGCCGGCATCGGCTATCGCAACGATTCCGCCGAAACGGAGGTCGCGCAATGACCCTTGCCGTCATAGCGATCGGCTGGCTGCTGCTGGTGCTGGTCGGTGTGCCCATCGGAGTGGCGATGATCTTCGTCTCGATGGGTTATTTCTACTGGTCCGGCATGGGCCTTGCCTTTGCGCTGTCGCGCATGATCGACGGGCTGAACAGCTTTCCGCTGCTCGCCGTTCCGTTGTTCATCCTCGCCGCCGCGATCCTGAACGGGGCGGGCATCACCAACCTGCTGTTCGGTTTCGCCCGCGCCTGTGTCGGTCACATCCGGGGCGGACTGGGGCATGTGAACGTTCTGGCCAGCCTCTTTTTCTCGGGCATGTCAGGCTCGGCGCTCGCCGACGCCGGCGGACTGGGCAAGATGGAAATCGAGGCGATGCGCAAGGCGGGCTACGACGACGAATTCGCCGGCTCGGTGACCGCGGCATCCTCGATGATCGGTCCGCTGGTGCCACCGTCGATCACCATGGTGCTCTATGGTGTCATTTCCAACACTTCGATCGGAAAGCTGTTTCTGGGCGGGGTGGTGCCGGGTGTACTGTGCGCGTTCTCGCTCATGGTGATGGTATATGCGATTGCGCTGCGCCGCGATTATCCGCGCGATCCGTGGCCCGGGCTTCGCGAACTCGCCCGCCTGTTCGTGCGTTCCTTTCCCGCACTGCTCACCCCCGCGGTGATCGTGGGCGGCATCTTCAGCGGATGGTTCTCGCCGACCGAGGCGGCTGCGGTGACGGTTCTCTATGCCGTCGTGATCGACGTGATCTTCTATCGCGAACTGACCCTGCGCCGGTTGTGGGATGCCGTCTATGAGACCACGGCGACCTCGGCCAGCATCGCCACGATCATCGCCGGCGTCTCGCTGCTGGGATACGTGCTGGCGCGCGAACAGGCACCGCAGCAGATCGCCACGATGTTCCTGTCGATTGCCGACGGTCCGGTCAGTTTCCTGATCGCGGTCAACCTGATGATCTTCGTGCTCGGCATGTTCATCGAATCGCTGGTGATCCTGCTGATCGTCGTTCCGATCCTGGTTCCCATCGCCATGGGATTCGGCATCGACCCCATTCACTTCGGCATCATTGTGGTGCTGAACCTGATGATCTCGATCCTGACGCCGCCGATGGGGATGGCGTTGTTTGTCGTCGCGCAGGTCGGCGGCATCCCGTTCCAGAAACTCGCCCGGGCAATCCTGCCCTGGCTGATCCCGCCATTCGTCGTGCTGCTGCTTGTCTGCGCCTTCCCGATCCTCGCCACCGGCCTGCCGGGGCTGATGAAATGAAGGTGCTCGGCCGGTTGCGCGGCAGGCTGATCGCCTCGTGCCAGCCGGTCGACGGCGGCCCGATGGACCGGCCCGAAATTGTCGCCGCGATGGCGCAGGCGTCGGTCGCCGGTGGCGCGGCGGGCCTGCGGGTCGAGGGCGTCGGCAACCTGCGCAGAGCACGCCCGCTGGTCGATGTTCCGATCATCGGCATCGTCAAGCGCGACATCCCCGGCAGCCCCGTGCGCATCACCGTCACGGTCGGGGACGTGAACGATCTGATCGCGGCCGGTGCCGATATCGTCGCCTATGACGCAACACCGCGCCCGCGCACCGACCCGCGCGACGATATCCTCGCGGCGATCATCGCCGGCGGAGCAATCGCGATGGCCGATTGCGCCACATTCGCCGACGGACAGGAGGCGCTGAAACGCGGCGCGGCGATCATCGGCACCACCCTGTCGGGCTATACCAGCGAGACGGCGCGCGCCGATGAACGCCCGGATCTGGACCTGATCCGCCGGTTCCGCAAGCTGGGCGGTTTCGTGATGGCCGAGGGCCGGTTCAACACGCCCGACCTTGCCGCGCAGGCGATCGGGGCCGGCGCCGATGCAGTCACGGTCGGCAGCGCGCTGACGCGGCTGGAGATGGTCACCCGCTGGTTCGCAGATGCCGTGCGGGGTAGCGATGACTGACGGTTTCGCGGTCGATCTGGGCGGCACCAAAACCGCGCTGGCGCGCATCGCCGCCGGCCGGATCGAGGCGCGCCTGCAGTTTCCGACCGACCGGCTTGCCGGGATTTCGGAACAGATCGACATTCTGGCGCGGCATCTCGGCCAAATGGGGTTCCGAAGGGACGACAGGCTCGGGGTTGCGGTTTCCGGCCGCGTCGATGCGGCGGGAAACTGGTACGCCGTCAATTCCGAAACCCTGCCGCAAATTGGCGGCGAGCCGCTGCTGGGCATCCTGCGCACCAGCTTCGGCCGGAATGTCAGCCTCATGAACGATGCCGCCGCGGCCGCGCTGGCCGAAGCCACGCTCGGCGCCGGGGCAGGCGCCGGTCATTTCGCCTATCTCACCGTTTCGACGGGGGTCGGCGGCGGGGTAGTGCTGGACGGCCGCCTGCTGAACAGCCGCAACGGACTGGCCGGACATGTCGGTTTCCTCTCCAGCCCGCATGGCGATGCCTGCTGCGGCTCGGGCCGGACTGGAACGGTCGAATCCATCGCCTCGGGACGCGCCATCGCGCGGCTGGCCGGAACCGGAGATTCCAGGGAAGCCTTCGCCTCGCGCTCTGTCAGGGCGCTTGCGGCAATCGACCGCTCGGCGATGGCGATCGCCCGGCTCTGCGCGGATCTGAACGCCATCTTCGGGCTCGACCGTATCGCGGTTGGCGGGAGCGTCGGTCTGGCGGCGGGATATCTGCCGCGCGTATCGGCCCATCTGGACAGGGAGCCTTCCCTGTTCCGGGTACCGCTGGTACCCGCGACACTGGGCCAGAACAGCGCACTTCTGGGTGCGATCCCTGGTGGCTGACGGCAGCGGCGAAGCTCCCGACGGCAATAACCCCGCATACTGCCTTGCCGTGACGGTCAGCCGACCCGAAAGGCTGCCGTGTCGCTGGGGTGATCCAGAAGCTCGGTCAGTTCGGCATCGAGCAGCATCATCGAGATCGAAACGCCGGACATGTCCAGCGAGGTGCAGTAGCGGCCAACCCAGCTTCTGGCGACGCTGACACCCCGCGCCCTCAGCCGGTGACGAACCCGTCTGGCGACGATGTAAAGCTCCATCAACGGCGTCGCGCCCAGCGAATTGACCAGCAGGGCGATTTGCGCCCCCGGTGCGGGGTCCATCTCGGCAAGGATCCGGTCGATCATGACATCGGCGGTATCGTCGGCGCTGACCAGCGGCTGGCGGGCGATGCCGGGCTCGCCGTGCACGCCGACGCCGACCTCCATCTCGTCCGCCCCCAGCACGAAAAGCGGCCGCCGGGTTTCGGGCATCGAACAGGGCTCCAACGCCACGCCCATGGTAAAGGTACAGGCATTCGCCTTGCGGGTCAGCGCCTCGACCCGGTCTATCGGCAGCATGCGGTCACAGGCCGCGCCGGCAATCTTGAAAACGAATATGTTGCCCGCGACCCCCCGGCGCCCTTCGCGGTCTTCGACCCGCGACGAGGCGATATCGTCGGTGGTGATCACCGACCGGACCGCGATCCCCTCGGTCTGCGCGATCTCGGCCGCCATTTCGAAATTCAGGATATCGCCCGAGTAATTGCCGAAAACGTGCAGAACCCCCGCCCCGCCATCCGCCGCGCGCGTGCATTCGAGGATCGGACCGGGCGGTGGCGAGGCGAATATATTGCCGACCGCAACGGCATCGGCCATCCCGCGCCCGACATAGCCCAGAAAATACGGGTCGTGACCGGCGCCGCCGCCGACGACCAGACCGACCTTTCCCGCCCTTGGCCCGTCGCGCGCAACCAGCGCCCGGTTGGACCCGCGGATCGGCACGACATGCGCGGCCAGTTCCATCACCGCGCCTTCGAGCGCCTCGTCGAGCGCATCCTCGGGGTTGTTGAGGAACTTCTTGACCAGCGAGCGATCC